>JBBSRT010000030.1:0-12279 GCA_038242765.1 Propionibacteriales bacterium | reverse complement strand
GTCGTTCAGTCCGCACTCACCCCCCCACCGACACACCCCCGCCACGGCGACACCGCTGCGACGATCGACGAGGTCGCAACCGACATCAAGCAGCTTGGATGGAACATCAAGCCGTCCACGCCGGCGATTCGCCAGCTCGCACACGCGCTCGCGACGCTGCGACAACTCGGATGGGACGTGACCACCGACGTCTTCGCACCCTACGTGCGCGCCGCCGACCAGGTTGCGCGTGGCGAGGGCCGCGTTTGTCGTCGCTCATGAATCTCCCACGGTTTCGCCCGGCAACGAAGCGCTCGTACGCTCGGCGTCCAGGGCCGTTTGCAAAATGACAGTCGCCGCCGCCTGGTCAATGACGGCACGCTTTTTTTGACCGGACTTCCCTCGTTCGCGCAAGAGACTGTCCGCAGTCATCGTAGACATGCGTTCATCAAAGAGCCGAAGCGAAACTGGTCGAATCAGTGCTTCAAGTTCGCCGGCGAAGACTCGCACCTTGGCGGCGGCGTGGCTCTCGCGACCCGACAGGGAGACCGGGAGGCCGACAACGCATTCGAAAACCTCGTAATCTGTAACCAATCGGACCAGCCGGCTCATGGCTTCTTTGCCTGCGTTGACCGTTTCCAAGGGTGTGGCAATCATGCCCGCCGGGTCGCTTATTGCCACACCGATGCGCACATCGCCGACATCGATTCCCATTCTGCGGCCCTGACGCATTCAGCCGGCGATCTCTGCTTCGACCGCGGCGAAGGCCGCATCGATGCCCGAAACGTCGCTGCCGCCCCCCTGGGCCACATCGGCTTTGCCGCCGCCTCGCCCGCCAATCTTTTGACCGACAACCTTGATTAGATCACCGGCGGCCCAGCCTCTGGTCTGCGCTTCGTCGTTGAGCGCGACAACGGCTGCGGGTTTGTCACCGGCGGTACCGATGACCACGACAACGGCCGGACGATCCCGGAGCCGTCCGCGGACGTCGAGTGCAAGACTTCGTACGTCGCCCCCGCCGACACCGTCGGCACGGTGAGCGACGAACGCGACGCCACCGATGTCCTTCGCGGCTTCGGCGATTTCGCCGGCAGCGCCAAGGATTTGCGCGGCCCTCATACGCTCGGACTCTTTTTGGGCTACCCGAAGTCGTTCAAGCATCTCACGCACGCGCCCGGGAACCTCCTCATGCGGCGTCTTGAGCAGGCCTGCCAATTGCGCTACGAGGTCACGTTCGCGGGCGAGATAGTCAAAACCTTCGATTCCCACGAGTGCTTCAACGCGCCGGTTGCCCGAGCCGACTGAACTTTCGCTCGTCATGACCACGGTGCCGATCTGCGACGCATGCTGCACATGGGTGCCGCCGCACAATTCACGAGACCACGGGCCGCCGATCTCAACGACGCGCACATCCTCGCCGTAGGTTTCGCCGAAAAGGGCGAGCGCACCGAGCTCGCGCGCTTTTTCCAGCGGCATGGTGGCTGCACTCACATGGAGATCCTGACGCAGCGCGCGGTTGGCGGCAACCTCGACGTCGTGCAGTTGTTCGGGGCTCAACGCCGCATTCCAGCCGTAGTCGAGCCGCAGGTATCCCGGCCGGTTGTAGGAGCCGGCCTGCAGCGCTGTCGGGCCGAGGATCTGGCGCAGCGCCGCATGGACGACGTGCGTACCCGAGTGCGCCTGGCATGCACCTAGCCGCCACTGCGAATCCACCCGCGCCTCGACGTGTGCGTTCTGGCTGAGTTCGCCTTCGACGACGCGCACCTGATGGACGATCAGTCCGCGGATGGGGCGTTGCACATCGAGGACTTCGGCGCGGCCACCGTCCCAGACGAGGTGTCCGGCATCAGCATTCTGGCCGCCAGACTCGGCGTAAAACGGGGTGCGCCCAAGGATGACCTCGCCGATTTGCCCCGCAACGATCTGCCCCGCGCCCACTTGGTGCTCATCGCCGAGGAGTTGGCGGACCGTCGATTCACTGGTCAGCGTGTCGTAGGCGCACCAATCGGTCGGGCCAAAACTTTCAAGAGCCCGTTTGTATGCGCTCGTATCGGCGTGGCGCCCTTTCTTGGATTGTGCGTCACTCTTGGCACGTTGACGTTGCTCGGCCATCAACGCTCGGAAGCCGTCCTCGTCGACGCTGAGTCCCTGTTCCGAAGCCATCTCCAAAGTTAGGTCGATCGGGAAACCGTAGGTGTCGTGCAGGGCGAACGCCTGCTCGCCGCCCAACGTTGTCTCGCCTGACTCCTTGGCGCGACGGGCCGACAGATCGAAGATCTGGGTTCCTTTGGTCAGCGTTTGGGCAAAAGCGTCTTCCTCGGCGTAGGCGATGCCCTCAATACGGGCAAAGTCGGCTTCGAGACCCGGATAAGACAACTTCATCTTGTCCAGACTCACCGGCAGGAGAGCCGGCAGCGAGCGATCGTCATAACCCAGGAGCCGCATGGAACGAACCGCCCGCCGAAGTAGCCGGCGAAGAACGTAACCGCGCGTCTCGTTGCCGGGTTTGACTCCGTCGCCGATCAACATGAGGGCGCTACGTACATGGTCAGCCACAACGCGGAACCGGACGTCGTCCTCGGCGTTGGCGCCGTAGGACTTGCCCGACAGCTGCGACGCTTTTTCGATGACGGGGAAAACCTCGTCGATCTCATACAGGTTTTGCTTGTCCTGCAGGAGGAAGGCGACGCGTTCGAGTCCCATACCGGTGTCAATGTTTTTGCGCGGAAGCTCGCCGAGGATCTCGTAGTTGTCCTTGCCGGTACCCTCACCGCGGATGTTCTGCATGAAGACAAGGTTCCAGATCTCGAGGAACCGTTCTTCGTCGACGATCGGTCCGCCGTCGGGCCCGTACTCGGGTCCTCGGTCGTAGAAGATTTCGCTGTCGGGTCCACACGGGCCGGGGATACCCATCGACCAATAGTTGTCGGCCATCCCCCGTCGCTGGATGCGTTCGTCGGGTAGACCGGTGATCTGCTTCCACAGTTCGATCGACTCATCGTCGGTCTCGAACACTGTGGGCCACAACCGTTCGCCATCGAAACCGAGCCCGCCATCGGCCTGCGAATTGGTCAACAACTTCCAGGCCAACTCGATAGCGCCGGCCTTGAAGTAGTCGCCGAAGGAGAAGTTGCCGCACATCTGGAAGAAGGTGCCATGCCGTGTCGTTTTGCCGACCTCTTCAATGTCCAGGGTGCGTACGCATTTCTGCACGCTGGTCGCGCGTTTCCATGGCGGAGTCTCCTGGCCGGTGAAGTAAGGCACGAACGGCACCATGCCGGCACCAACGAACAGTAGGTTCGGATCATCGAAAAGCAACGGAGCCGATGGCACGACCTTGTGGTCGGCAGCCTCGAAATGGGCCAAAAAACGCCTGCGAATCTCCGCAGTCTCCATCAACGGTATTCCTTGTCTGTGTAGTCGCCTGTTTGGTCCAACGGCCCGTCGAAAAGCTCAAGATCCGCAGCGACCTCCGCCTGCCTGACACTCATCCCCGCACGCATCTGGGCGCCGAACTCGCGCGCACCTGACACGAGCGCATTGGCTTGATCGGCCATACCCGGAGGGGTCATACGGTATACCGCGCGGCGAGCCTTGAGCGTGCTGTAGACGCCAGCGGCTGTGCCGGCCACAAACCAAGCCAGCCGACCGTTCATCGGTTGCCCTCGAGCCGACCGGAAGCACCCGGAGAACTGGGACGCTGGGGAAGTTCACCAAGCCACGCATGAGCATCGACGGTGGCGGCGTGGCGACCCGGCTTAGTCGCGCTGCCTGTTCGCGGATCGATCGTCGGAGCGCTTGTTGTATGGGTGCGGGCGGCCTGGCGAGCGACACGCCGACGCTGGTTGCGGCTGCGGTTGTATTCGCGCCGCATGAGGGCGCGAATGCGGTCGCGGCTCTCGGGCCGCAAGGCATGCGCAAGCCCGTGGGCCAGGATCGAGGCCTTGATCAGCGGACGACCCATCGTGGCGTCGACGATTTGTCGCGACGTCGGCGTCATCACGACGCGTCCCTCCACTACCCGCGCCTGCAACGCTGCGGGAACCTGTGCCGACTGATCGCCGATCGCGATCGCGCGCTCACCCTCGCCAGTGGCGTGAGATGGCTGGGTCTGGGGCATCGTCTCGGGCCATGCCGCATCGCTCGACAGTCGAGGTGGGGAGAATTGGCGTAGTCGACGCACGGCGAGCAGCGCAACAAGCAGCGCGACAACGGCGATGGCGACCGCGACGATAACCGCGACCACCATGATGTTCTGCGAAGACATGGTGTCGAGCCTACCTGCCGGGCATCACGGGCGTTGCACTGAATCAGAACCGCGGATTGGCATAAAAGACCACACTGGATCGTTTGCGCTTCACCAGATGCACGCCACGCGGGTTGGCGCTGCGTCCGCCCGCGCTCACATTGCCTTCGATCGACCAGATGTAGGTCCGATCGTATTTGTAGACGATGCCGATATGCGTGGCGCTGCCGCGTCGGAAATAGTCGATATAGGCCAAACGTCCCACTGCCGGCGTCCGTTTGAGGTGTCCGCGTTTACGCTCCGCCCTCACCATTGAGGCAAAAGTCTTGGCGCGGATGACCGCATGACCGTTGCCGCTGGCATAACTGGCCCATGCGGCAAAAAACCCGCACCATGGATCGCGCGGGCTGGTTCGGCCCATCCACCTGTTGTATTTGCTTTTGCGTGGAGCGCTCTCGCGGTAGCCCACCTGTGAACGTGCAACCGCCAGCAACTTAGCGACATTGGCCGACGCGACTTGGGCAACCGCCCGGTATTTTGCGTGGGAGTTCACGTAGATGACGCCGTGATCGAAATGTTGAAGACAAGCGCCCTCGGCCAGTCCGCAATGCTGGTCGGCAACGGGAACACCGAGTCGGCCAGTCACAGCATGCTCGGTCAGGTATTTGGTTCCGATCTTGCTTCGCACCAGCCAGGTGCGGTTGCCGACCTCGGCAAGGATTCCGTGGTCATAACGGCGCCACCTGTTGCCACCGGATGTGTGGAATGAGGATTCGGCCTTGCCCAGCAAGAACGCGAGGGCAGCTGCACGGGACTCGATCGAACGACGCGAAATCGATGTCACCACGAGCTTGGACGACTTGAGTGTCTTGTAGGTCGCACGGTAGGTCCGGCTTGACGTTGGCTTCGTCGAATACGCATACCAGCCGCTCGACGACGTTTTGGCGCTGCCGATCTTGGATGCCCTAGAGCCCGAATAGCGATAGATGTTGATTGATCGATTCTTGATCGCTGCACCGCTCGTGCTCACCGCTTTGCCACGCAGCCAAATGGTTTCGCCTTTCGCGAACGCCTTGTCGGTGCCGGAGTTGACCTGCAGACCCAGTGCCGCAATTTGCCGTACGGTGAGCGTGGCGCGTACCGGTTCAGCGGGCGCCACGTTGTCGTTGCCCCGATAGGTGGCGACGATCTCGTAGCCGCGAGCGGCCAACATCGGCAAGGTGATGCTGGCCTTTCCGCCGGCAACGGTCGGGTGGAACGACTGGCCGGCTACGGCTACGTCGATGCTGCCACCATCGGGACTTTTGTCTGCTGCCACGGCCATGGTGACGACCGCGCGCTGTTGCGTGGTGATCGAGGATGACTTCAACGCGACCGTGAGCGACGACGTAGCCTTGGGCGCGTCGCTCGGCGCGGGTTCATCGGCAACCGCTGGCGGCGGTTGTTCGGGAGCCGGTGGCGTCGTCGCGGTCGGCGGCGGCGTTGTCTCGGTGGGGGTCGGGGTCGTCGTCTCGTTGACAGTGGGCGATGCCGGCTCGACCGTGGGGGCAGTAACCGCATCATCGGCATTTGCGTGGGGAGCAAAAGTGAGCAGCACCATGGGTACGACGATGACGTTGATCAGTGCTCGGACAGCAATTCGGCTACGTAACATGTGTGCCCCGATGTAGATGATTGTTCGCACTGATCGTAGTCACTCTTTCGCTATGCCCGCAGACAAATGGCGGCTGCACGAACAAATGATTAACGGGCGCGCAAAACAGTCCGAATCCGCTCAACCCGCTCCGCCAGAGCCGCTTCGGCGCCGCGTTCGACTGGTTGGTAATAGTCAGCGCGATCGACCTCATCGGGCGCATACTGCTGACTGACGATGCCACGAGGGTCGTTGTGCGCGTACTTGTAGTCGTGTCCGTGGCCGATCTTCTTCGCCCCGGCGTAGTGTGCATCGCGCAGCGCCGGTGGAACCGCTCCGATCTTGCCTGCGCGTACGTCGCCAAGTGCCGCATCGATCGCCAAAATCGTCGCATTCGATTTGGGCGCCAACGACAGCGCGATCACAGCTTGGGCAAGAGTGATGCGTGCTTCGGGGAAGCCGATCATCGCCACCGCCTGTGCCGCTGCGACGGCCGTCTGCAGCGCGCTCGGGTCGGCCATCCCGATGTCTTCACTGGCCAGGATCATCAATCGTCGCGCTATGAACCGGGGATCCTCGCCGGCCTCGACCATGCGCGCCAAGTAGTGCAGAGCCGCGTCGACATCGGAGCCGCGAATCGACTTGATGAACGCGCTGATGACGTCATAGTGCTGGTCACCTTGGCGGTCGTAACGTACCGCGGCCTTGTCGACGGCCATCGCGGCATCATTGACGCTGATTTCGGATTTACCCTGGGACCTCGCGGCTCCGGCTGCTGCCTCGAGATAGGTCAGAACTCGACGACCATCTCCCCCGGCGAGACGGATGAGATGTTCACGAGCATCGTCGGTCAACGTCACAGCGCCGCCGAGACCGCGGTCGTCGACCACCGCCCGGTCGACGACCTGACCAATGTCGTCTTCACTGAGGGATTCAAGGGTGAGCAGCAGCGAACGCGACAGGAGCGGCGAGATGACACTGAAGTGCGGGTTTTCAGTGGTTGCGGCGACGAGGGAGACCCAGCGGTTCTCGACGCCGGGCAGCAACGCGTCCTGCTGGGCTTTGCTGAAGCGGTGCACCTCGTCGACGAACAGCACGGTTTCGCGTCCGCTTTGCGCGAGCGCCCGGCGTGACCCGGCGATGACCTCGCGTACCTCCTTAACGCCGGCCGACACCGCGGAAATCTCCACGAAACGACGGTTCGTATGGGCGCTGATGAGTGAGGCGATGGTGGTCTTACCGGTGCCGGGTGGCCCCCACAGCAGTATTGTCAGCGGCTGGTCGCCGTCGATGACCTGACGCAGCGGTGAGCCCGGCGCCAACAGATGCTGTTGACCGATGAGTTCGTCAAGTGTGCGGGGACGCATACGCACCGCCAGCGGCGCGCCGTCATGGCTGGAACCGCTCAGGCTACCGCTGCCCGTTGTCGCCAGTTCGGGCGTTTCGGGCACGTCGAACAGGCCATCAGAGCTCATGAACTCACCATATCTGCCACGTCACCAAGCAGTTGCCGGTGAGTTAGACACCACAGCCAGGCGCCCGATGGTGCGTAAGTCACCGGCAACTCGGGAGCGGATCAGAGGTCACCGACAACCCCGGAGCGGATCAGGGGTCACCAACCACTCAGGACGGATCAGCGGTGACCGCTCCGGCGGGTTTTTGCGGTGCTTTTGGGGGCTCAGGTTTGTAATCGACGGCTGCTTCTTTGCGCTGCGCAGGTGTGATCGGCGCGGGTGCACCGGTCAGCGGATCGGCGCCCGAAGCGGTCTTGGGGAAGGCAATCACATCGCGGATGGAGTCAGCGCCGGTCAGCAACGCACACACGCGGTCAATGCCCAGGGCGATACCCCCGTGCGGCGGCGGCCCATATTGGAAGGCTTCGAGCAAGAAGCCGAACTGCCCCTGCGTCTGCTCCTGTGTCAGACCGAGGACATCGAAGACCCGCGACTGCATCTCAGCGCGATGGATACGGATTGATCCGCCGCCGAGCTCATTGCCGTTGAGGGTGATGTCGTATGCCTGACTCAACGCATCGCCAGGAGCAACCTGAAAGTTGTCGGCGAATTCGGGCGCCGGTGCGGTGAACGGATGGTGGATCGAGGTCCACGCTTCGCCACCGTCGGCGCCCTCGATGCGGTCGAACATCGGCGCATCGGTGACCCATAGGAAGTCCCACCGATCGTGGTCGATCAGATCGAGGCGTTCGCCGATCTCGACACGCACCGCCGCCAATAGCGCTTTCGCTTCGCCGTATGGGCTTGCGGCGAAAAAGACACAGTCGCCGGGTTGCGCACTCGCATGGGCGACGAGGCCTTCGCGTTCGGTCTCGGACAGGTTTTTGGCAACCGGTCCACCCAGTGTGCCGTCGTCCTGTACGAGCACGTATGCCAGACCCTTCGCGCCGTGTGCCTTGGCGAATTCCTGCCAGCCGTCGAGCGTGCGTCGCGGTTGCGAAGCGCCGCCGGGCATGACGATCGCGCCGACATGCCAGTCTCGGCCCTTCGGCGCGAACACCCGAAACGCGGTGTTGGCGAAGTAGTCCGTGAAGTCGACAAGTTCGCAACCAAAGCGCAGGTCAGGCCGGTCGATGCCGAAGCGGGTCACCGATTCGGCGAAGGTCATCCGCGGAATCGGGGTAGGGATGTCGTAGCCGACAACCTCTTTCCAGATGCGCACCAACAATTTTTCGGTCAGCGCATAGACATCCTCTTCTTCGAGGAAACTCATCTCGACGTCGAGTTGGGTGAACTCGGGTTGACGGTCGGCGCGGCTGTCCTCGTCGCGGAAACAGCGCACGATTTGGTAGTAGCGCTCCATACCAGCCACCATCAGCAACTGTTTGAACAACTGCGGAGACTGCGGCAAGGCATACCATTTGCCCGGATGCAGGCGGGCCGGCACAAGAAAGTCGCGGGCGCCCTCGGGGGTCGAGGCCGTGAGGTAGGGCGTCTCGATGTCGAGGAAGTCGCCGTCGGCCATCACTTCGCGGATGATGCGCGTCACGGCGGCACGGGTGCGCAGGTTGCGGGCCATGTTGGCCCGACGCAAGTCGAGATATCGATATTTGAGGCGAGTTTCCTCGCCGATCGTCGTTTCGGTGAACTCTTCGATCGGGAAGGGCAGCGGTGCGGATTCGGACAGCACGACCACGTCGGTGGCGATGACCTCGATCTCACCCGACGGAAGGTTGGGGTTGTTGTTGCCATCGGGTCGGGCTTCGACGTCGCCGGTGATCTTGACGCAGAACTCGTTGCGCAGCGGTCGGGCGACTTCTTCTTCGCGGATGACGACCTGGCAGGTGCCGCTACCGTCGCGCAGGTCGATGAATGCGACGCCGCCGTGATCACGGCGCCGGCCGATCCAGCCGGCAAGCGTCACGGTGGTGCCGATGTCGTTTGCGCGCAGCTTTCCGGCGTCATGGGTGCGGATCACAGGTTGGGCTCCTTCATTGCGGGGGTGGCGATGCTGGGGCGGAGTTCGGCGGTCGGAGGCATCCAGACCTCGGGCTCGGCTCCGGTTTGGGAGCCGTCTCGAATGTCCTTGACCTGGTGCTGTTCACCATTGGCCGCCGGGAACCATACATACGGTATGCCCCGGCGCTGGGCATACCGGATCTGCTTGCCGAACTTTTGCGGCGCTGCAGCGACTTCGGTCGGTATGGCGCGGGCGCGCAACTGTTGGGCGATCGCGTCGCTGACGGGCCGCGACTCCTCATCGATGAGGGCGACCAGGACAGCCGACGGCACGCTGCGGTCGGCGACCAGGCCGCCATTGATCAGCGGCACAAGGATGCGCGAGACGCCCAGGGAGATGCCGACACCGGGGTAGACATTCTTTCCGTCGCTGGCCAATGCGTCATAGCGGCCGCCCGAGCAGATAGATCCGAGTTTTTCGTAGCCGGCCATTTGGGTTTCGAAGACGGTGCCGGTGTAGTAGTCCAGGCCGCGAGCAATGCGCAGGTCGGCGCGCACTGAGACGTTGCCCATGGAGGTGATGGAGTCCATGACCTCGGCGAGTTCGGCGATGCCGGTCTCGAGGAGTTCGTGCTCGACGCCGAGTGCCCGCACCTGTGCGGCAAAGGACGAATCGTGCGTGCTGATTTGCGCGAGCGCCAAGCACCTTTGTGCTTGTTCAGCGGTCGCGCCCGCATCGGTTTGAAGGAGTTCGGCGACCGTGTCGGCGGGCAGCTTGTCGAGCTTGTCGACGATGCGCATGACGGTGGCGGTGTCCTCGATACCGAGGCCGAGGTAGAACCCTTCAAGAAGTTTGCGGTTGTTGATCTGCAGGGTCAGCGCCGGGACCGGCAGACCGGACAGGGCCTCGGCCATGACACGGGCGACTTCGACGTCGAAATGGAAAGGGAGCGTGTCCTTCGCGACGATGTCGATGTCGGCCTGTGTGAATTCGCGATAACGGCCGTCCTGCGGCCGCTCACCGCGCCATACCTTCTGGATTTGGTAGCGGCGGAACGGAAACTCCAGCTTGCCGGCATTTTCAAGCACATAGCGAGCAAAGGGCACGGTCAGGTCGAAGTGCAGGCCCAGGCCCGAGTCGGCATCGCCGGCGGCTGCGTGCAGCCGACGCAACACGTAGACCTCCTTGTCAATCTCACCCTTGCGCAGGAGTTGGTCCATCGGTTCGGCGGCGCGGGTCTCGATCGAGGCAAACCCATGCAATTCGAACACCCCACGCAAGTGGTCGAGAACGATCAGTTCGGCGTTGCGGCCGGCGGGCAGGAATTCGGGAAAACCGCTGAGCTTGCTCACGTGATGAGCTCGGTCAGGAAGGGGTTCGTGGCACGTTCGCGACCGATCGACGTTTGTGGGCCGTGGCCGGGCAACACCACGATGCTGTCGTCCAGTGGCAGTACCTGATTTTTGAGGCTAGCCAGCATGGCCGCGTGGTCGCCGCCGCCCAGATCGGTGCGGCCGATGGATCCCTGAAACAGGAAGTCGCCGGAGAACATCAGCTCGGAGACGTCCTCGGTGTCGTCGTAGTCGACTCGATAGACGACGGTGCCGGGTGTATGGCCCGGGACGTGGTCGACCGTGAAGGACATCGAGTCGATCTCGATGACGGTGCCGTCCGAAGCGTCGCGTACATCGGCGGGCTCTTCGAAGTCGGGAATGTCATTGATGCCCAGTTGCATGCGCAACATTTGCGCCGACTCGCCCGAGATGGCGGCCATCGGGTCGCTCAATAGATGTCGGTCGGCCGGATGGATCCAAACCGGAATGTCATAAAGCGCGGCCGTTTCGGTGGCAGACCACATGTGATCGAAGTGGCCGTGGGTGATGAAGATGGCGGCGGGCTTCACGTTGTGTTCGCGTACGACCTCCTTGATCTGGTCGATCGCATCCATACCGGGATCGATGATGACGCATTCGGTGCCTGGGCTGCGCGACACAAAATAGCAATTGGCTTGCAACGGGCCAGCAGGGAATGAGGCGATGAGCACGGTTGACAGGTTACGCGAGACGCACGGGTGTGTGCGAATGCGGATACTCCTACACTGAGGCGCATGAGTGCCGAAGCTGCCACGCCCTGGGGTCGTGTTGACGACAAGGGCAATGTCTATGTCCGTACCAGCGGGGACGAGCGGTTCATTGCCCAACGTCTCGACATCGATGCCGCGAAGGCGCTGGAGTTCTACCAGAATGCGTATGCCGGACTCGTGACCGAGATCGCGCTGTTGGAGAAGCGATTGACCGGCGGGATGCTCTCACCGGACGATGCGGCCAAGTCAGCCAAAAATATGCGCGTCTCCCTCGCCGATGCGAAAGCCGTCGGCGACCTTGATGCGTTGGCTCTACGACTCGATGGGCTCGCACCCATCATCGAGGCCAAACGCGAGGAACGTCGCGCCGAACGCGCTGTCAAGTCGCAAGAAGCCGCGAAAGTTAAAGACCGCATTGCCGGCGAGGCCGAGAGAATCGCCGCCGCCGATGATTGGCGCAACGGCGCCGACAGGCTGCGGGCGATGCTCGATGAGTGGAAGACACTGCCGCGCATCGACCGCAAAACAGACGACGCGTTGTGGCACCGCTTTTCGTCGGCGCGCACGACATACACGCGCCGACGCAAGACACACTTCGCTGAGCAATCCGAAAAGCGTGGCCACGCGGAGGTTGCGAAAAAAGCGCTGATCAAGGAGGCCGAAGGGCTGTCGGCGTCGACCGAATGGGGTCCCACTGCCGGCAAATATCGGGATCTGATGACGCGCTGGAAGGCCGCCGGACCGGCAGCGCGCGGCGTCGACGACAGGTTGTGGAAGCAGTTTCGAGCCGCCCAAGACAAGTTTTTCGAGGCGCGCGATGAGGCCAATGCCGCGCTCGATGCCGAGTTTGAGGTCAATGCGCAAAAGAAGGACGAACTCCTTGCCGAGGCCGAAGCATTACTGCCGGTCAAGAACCTCGAATCC
>JBBSRT010000029.1:0-12653 GCA_038242765.1 Propionibacteriales bacterium | reverse complement strand
CTCTTGGGCATCGCTGCCCACAAGATTGCGGCCATGGGCATCGCCCGCACCTTTCAAAACATCGAGCTCTTCGAAAACCTTAACGTCGTCGACAACCTCATGCTCGGTCGGCACAACCACCTCAACTACGGCTGGCCATCTGCTGTCGCGTGGATTGGCAAGGCTCGAGCCGAGGAGATCCGCAACCGCGGCGAAGTCGAAAAAATCATCGACTTCCTCGAGATCGCCGCTTATCGCCAACTGCCGGTCGGCATGCTCCCGTATGGCGTACAGAAACGGATCGAACTGGGCCGGGCGCTCGCGATGGAACCAAAACTGTTGCTTCTCGATGAACCCGTAGCGGGCATGAATGCCGAAGAAACCGAAGACATGGCCCGTTTCATTCTCGACATCCGCGACGAGCTCGGGATCGCCATGATTCTGGTCGAACACGACATGGGTCTGGTCATGGACCTCGCCGACCGGGTGATGGCCATGGATTTCGGCAGGCCGCTGGCGACCGGCCTGCCCGCTGAGATTCAGGCCAACCCCGAAGTGATTCGCGCCTACCTGGGGCAAGTAGAGGAAACAACGCGATGACTCTGCCGCTCCGCATCAAAGAACGCGCTGCGAACACGCCGGGCACCGTCGCCCTGCGCGAAAAGAACTTCGGCATCTGGGAGGAAAGCACGTGGGCCGATTATTGGCGCAATGCGGTCCTCGTGGGACACGCGCTCCTCTCCTTTGGTATCGAACCGGGTGACCGGGTCGCTGTCCACAGCGAAAACTGCCGCGAATGGCTTTACTGCGACATCGGCATCACGTCCATTCGCGCCGCCACCGTCGGTATCTATCCGACCAATCCCGCGTCGGAGGTCTTGCATGTCCTTCGTGACTCGGGGGCGCGCATCCTCATCGCTGAAGACCAAGAGCAGGTCGACAAGGTTTTGCCCATCGTCGACGAGCTGCCCCAGCTTGAGCACATCATTTATCTCGACCCGCGCGGGATAGCTGGCCGTTACACCCACGAAAAGCTTATGCGCTGGGAGGATTTCATCGAGCGCGGCCGCGCCCATGCCGAATCCGATCCCGACGCCGTTGAGCGGTGTCTCGAAGCGGCCACCGGCGAAGACCTGGCGACGCTCGTCTATACCTCGGGAACCACTGGGCCGCCGAAGGGCGCCATGTTGACGATCAACAACATCGAATTTGTCATCAAACTGATCGCGCAAAGCGGCGCTTTCGTCGACCCGCCACCAAATTCGAAGGATCTGATCGTCTCGTACCTGCCGCTGTGCCACGTCGCTGAGCGTGTCTTCACCACGTGGTTCAACGCCGGCGCTGGCTCGCAAGTCAACTTCGCCGAGTCGATCGAGACGGTGCAGCAAAACCTCCGCGAAATCCAGCCGACGCTGCTTTTCGGTGTCCCGCGCATTTGGGAGAAGGTCGTAGCCGGTGTCGCAATCCGGATGGCCGGCGCGTCAAGACTCAAACGCGCAAACTTCGGCTTTTGGATGAAAGTTTCGCGCTGGATCGGCAAAACTCTCGTCGCCAACAAGGGCAAACACACCCTGGCCACTCGCGCGGCATACGCCGTGGGTTGGGTATTTCTTTTTCGGCCGCTTCGCGAGCGCCTCGGCCTGTCGAAGGTCCGGTATGCCGCCTCAGGTGCGGCGCCGATCTCTCCGGAGGTGCTGGAATTCTTCATGGGCATCGGTTTGCCAATGTTCGAGGTCTACGGCATGACCGAGAACAGTGCCGTGGCCACCTCCAACTTCCCCGGCCGCGTCATCGTCGGCACCGTTGGCGAACCCCAACCGGGCACCGAGCTCAAGATCGATGACAGTGGTGAGATCCTTACCCGCCACGACGGGACCTTTGCCGGTTACTGGAAGAACCCGGAGGCAACAGCCGAGGTGATCGATGCAGAAGGTTGGCTTCATACCGGCGATATCGGCGTATGGGTTGAGGGGACCCACGTCAAAATCACCGATCGACTCAAAGACATCATCATCACCGCGGGCGGCAAAAACATTTCCCCCAGCGAGGTCGAGAATGCCCTCAAAGCATCGCCATACATCAAGGAAGCGATCGTTATCGGCGACAAACGCAAATATCTGACCGCGCTCATCGGCATCGAGCTCGACACGGTCGGCAACTGGGCCCAGCACAAAAAGATGCCCTTCACCACCTACCGCGACCTCAGCGAGAAGCCCGAGGTCATCGACCTGGTCCAAGGCATCGTCGACAAGACCAACAAGAAGTTCGCATCCGTGGAGACGATCAAAAGGTTCACCCTTCTGCCCAAGGAGCTCGACCACGAAGAAGGCGAACTGACCGCGACCCAGAAGGTGAAGAGGTCGGCGATCACCTCGCAATTCGAAACCCAGATCGAATCCATGTATCAGGGAGCCAACTGACATGCAGTTTCTTCAGGCACTGGTCAACGGATTCGGCCAGGGCGCCATCTACGCGCTGCTGGCACTTGGATTTGTCATGATCTACAAGGCCACCCAGGTGCTCAGCTTTGCTCAACCTGCCCTCATGGTCGCCGGCGGGCTCGTCACCTATCACTTCACCCGCGTTTTCGAATTTCCGTTTTTTGCCGGCCTGTTGTGCGGAATCGTCGGCGGCGCCCTCATCGGTCTGGTCGTCGAACGCCTCGCGATGCGTCCCATGGTCGGAAAACCGGTCTTCGTGCTGGCCATTCTCACCATCGGCGTCGACATCATCTTGCGCATCATCACCAACCGTTACATCGGTGTCCAGTCGCGGATTGTCGAATATCCCGGCGGCAGCAAACGTATCGACATCGGTGGCATCGCGATCTCGCAAAAAACGGTCGGACTCATTGCGATTACCGCGTTCGTGCTTGTGTTATTGGCGCTCTTCTTCCGCTATTCGCGCTATGGCTTGGCGATGCGTGCCACGGCCCTAGATCAGGAGACCGCCCTGGCTCAAGGCATCAAGGTCGGCGCCATGTTCGCCATGGCCTGGGCCATCGCCGGCGGACTCGCCGCAATCGCCGGGACCTTCGTGGCCGCCGGGGCTGCCGGGATGGAGCAGACGAGCTGGGTGATTGCCTTGAAGGCACTGCCAGCGATCATTATCGGCGGTCTTGAATCGTTGCCCGGAGCCGTCGTCGGCGGTTTGGCCGTTGGCATCGCCGAAGCACTCACCGCCACCTATCAACCTTCATACGCACCTTGGTTGGGCTCGAACTTCTCACTCGTCGCGCCTTATGCACTGATGTTCCTGGTGCTTCTGATTCGGCCCTATGGTCTTTTCGGCACCAAGGAGGTCGAACGCGTATGAGCACCAATTTGGTCTCCAAACGGTTGCGCGGACGCCCGCTGGTTCAAACCGCCTATGCGCAAGACATGGCGCTGATGAACACGCCGGGCAAGCGTCGCGGTCTGATCGCCATCGTCGTGGCCGCATTGCTGTTGCCATTCCTGCTCACCAACGACCTGCTTCTCATCGGCACCCTGGGTATGATCGCGGCCGTCGGCGCCATCGGGCTCAACCTGGTCACCGGTTATGCCGGCCAAATCTCGCTGGGACACGCGTTCTTCATCGGTCTTGGCGCCTACACCGGGGCTGTCCTTGGTGGTAATCCCGACGGCCCTGTCGTCGGATACGGGCTGCCGATCTACATCTGGCTCCCGGCCGCGGGCATCGTGGCCGCTTTGGCCGGGCTGATCGTCGGCCCGCTCGCGGTGCGGTTGCGCGGGCTCTACCTGGCTATTGTGACCCTCGGTCTGGTGTTCATCGGCGAACACATCTTCCGTGAAGCACGCAGCCTGACCGGCGGCCCCGGCGTGGGACGTCGCGGACCCGACCTCAACGCCTTCGGCATCGATTTTGGTGCCGGCGGTCAGGTTCTTGGTCTGGAATTGGCGCGCGAACAACGCCAATTCTTCCTCGCCCTGGTGTTCTTGATCATCTTTGCGGTTCTCGCACGCAATATCGCTCGCTCCAAGATCGGGCGCGCATTCTCGGCCGTTCGCGACCGGGACGTCGCGGCGGCCGTCATTGGCGTGGGCCTGACCCGCCACAAGGTGATGGCCTTCGCCATGTCGTCATTCTACGCGGGCATCGCCGGCGCCCTGTTTTACGCGGTCGTGGGTGTATTCGAGCCCAATACGTTCGGTTTGCTCATGTCCGTCCAATATTTGGCGATGGTCCTCATTGGCGGTGTCGCGACCATTTCGGGAGCCATCATGGGCGCGATATTCATCTCCTCGCTCAGCAAAATCTCCGGTGGCCTGGCCGCGCTTCTTCCGTTCATCGGTGACAGCGCCGCCAGCGATGGGATCCTCACCGTCTTCCAACTCGAATCGATCCTGTACGGACTCCTGATCGTCGGGTTCCTGATCTTCGAACCGCGCGGCTTGTTCGGCATCTGGATGCGCATCCGCAATTACTGGAAGGGGTGGCCGTTCTCCTATTAGTGAGGTTGTCGTGGCGCAACACCTGCATACCCGATCTCCCGTGCGATCCGATGTGGCTCGTACCAGTCAAAGAAGAAAGGATCGAATGAGATGAAACTCAATCGACGCATTATCCACATCGGCGTGGCCCTCGCGGCAACGTCGCTCGTCCTCGCGGGTTGTCGCGGCGGGGGCGATGACTTTAGTACCAAGGAGGGTGTCAGCGAAGAGGCATGCCCCAACGCGGTCAACAAGGACAACGGCTGCATCTATCTGGGCGCTATCTCCGACCTCACCAAGGGTCCTTTTGCTCCGCTGGCCGTGCCAATCACCGATGCGCAGAAGGCATTCTGGAAGCGAGTCAACGAAAAGGGTGGCATCGACGGCTACGACGTCGACATCGAGAAGTACATCCGCGATGCCGAATACAACCCGGAGATCCACAACAAGAAGTATCAGGAGATCCGCGGCAACATCCTCGCCCTAGGTCAGACCCTCGGCTCTTCACAGACCTTGGCCATCATGGACGACATGCGCTCCGATCACATGGTTGGTGTGCCGGCCTCATGGAACTCCGCATGGGAGTTCAACGACCTGATCCTCGAAAGCGGCGCCAACTACTGCTTCGAGGCCATGAACGGTGTCGATTGGGCGATGAAGAATCGCGGCGACATCAAGAGTGTTCTCGCTGTCGGCTATGCCGGCGACTTCGGTGGCGACGCCGCCGCCGGTGTTGAGGCAGCAGCCAAGGCAAACAACATCAAGTTCAAGAAGATTGAGACTCCGGCCGGTCAGGACAACCAAGCCGGCGCCATTGCCAGAATCAACAAAGAGAAGCCGGATTTGGTCTTCGTGACCACCGGTCCCGCCGAAATGGCAACACTGGTGGGCAACACGGCCGCGGCAGGCTTCAAGGGCACCTTCGTAGGCTCAAGCCCGACGTGGAACCCCGCACTGCTGCAAAGCGCAGCGGCGCCAGCACTCGAAAAACTGTACTTCCAGGCTGCACCGTGGGGACCTTGGGATACAGATTCGCCTGGCCACAAGGCCATGCGTGACGCGTTGGGCGATGTGACACCCAATGACGGCTATACGGCCGGTTGGGCGTGGAGCTATCCGTTGCTCGCGGCGATGAAACAGGCCGCTGCCGACGGTGATATCAACCGCAAAAACCTTGAGAAGGCAGCGGCCAACCTGACCAACGTCGACTACGAGGGCATGCTGCCCGATGACGCTGGCGCCACCAAGGGAGACCCATCCGAAGTCGCGTTCCGCAAAAGCGTGATCGGCGCAGTGGACAAGGACGCGAGCACCGGAGTCAAGGTCGTGCAGGAGCTCACCGCGGGACCGACTGCAACAGATGCCGACTTCTCGAAGCCGTGCTTCTCGCTGGAGTGATCCAAACCCGCTGAGCCTGACGTTTGGGCCCCTGGTTTGGCAATTTGGGGGCCCAAACGTCAGTCTCACGGGGTTGCGGGGTTGTTAGCCCCCGCGGGTTTAGCGGGCGTTCCACCAGGCCATGAGCGCCTCTTTTGCGTCATCGCGGTCCAGCGGCCCGCGGTCCATCCGCAGGTCAAGCAAAAACTTGTAGGCCTGCCCGATCTCAGGTCCGGGCGGTATGTTCAAAATCTCCATGATGTCGTTGCCGTCGAGATCGGGTCTGATCGCCGACAACTCTTCGGCCTGGGCCAAGGCAGCGATGCGCTTCTCCAGACTGTCGTAGGCCCGGCTCAACCGGTCAGCCCGTTTCTGGTTGCGGGTCGTGCAATCGGCTCGCGTCAAGATGTGCAGGCGCTCGAGTTGGTCCTGCGCGTCACGCACATAGCGGCGTACGGCCGAATCGGTCCACTCACCGGAGCCGTAGCCATGAAAACGCAGATGCAGCTCGACCAATAGCGTGACCTGTCGGATCTCTTCGTTGCTGTAACGCAGCGTTCGCATCCGTTTGCGTACCAGTTTTGCGCCGACAACATCGTGGTGGTGGAAAGTGACGGTGCCGCCGGATTGAAAGCGGCGCGTCTTGGGTTTGCCGACGTCGTGCAGCAGGGCAGCAAGCCGGATGATCAGGTCGGCACCATCACCGAGCCGCGGCTCAAGCGCGATCGCCTGATCGAGGACAGTCAACGAATGCTCATAGACGTCTTTGTGTCGATGGTGCTCATCGCGTTCGAGGATCAACGCCGGCAATTCGGGAACAATGTGGTCGGCAAGTTTGGTCGACACCAACATGGTCAGGCCAGCGCGGGGACAGTCGGCCAACAACAACTTGTTGAACTCATCACGGATGCGTTCAGCCGACACGATCGTAATCCGGTCGGCCATTCGGCCCATCGCGTCGACCACATCATCGACGGCCGTGAAACCCAGCTGGGCAGCGAACCGTGCCGCCCGCATCATACGAAGCGGGTCATCGCTGAACGACTGCTCTGCGGTGACCGGTGTGCGCAATAACCTCGCGCGAAGGTCTTCGGCGCCGCCGAACGGGTCGACGAACTCACCGCCGGGCAGTCGTACCGCCATCGCGTTGACCGCAAAATCTCGTCGCGACAAGTCGCCTTCGAGAGTGTCGCCGAAAGCGACACCGGGCTTGCGGGAGGCCGCGTCATAGGTGTCGGTGCGATAGGTGGTGATCTCGAATTGATCGCCGCCGCGCCGACAACCGATCGTGCCGTATTCACGACCCATGTCCCAGATGGCCTCGGCCCAACCGGTTAGCAACTCTTCGATCTGTTCGGGCCTGGCCGAGGTGGCAAAGTCCCAGTCGTTGCCGCGCCGGCCCAATAACGCATCGCGGACCGGACCACCCACGAGCGCCAATTCGTGCCCCGCGTCGGTAAACAAGCCGCCCAGCTGAGCCAATGCCGGCTCGTCGACCAGGAGCGCCTCGATGAGCCTGTGCTGAACGATCGACAGCGACGAGTGTGACACGAGAGGCAATTGTACGGGTCAGGCGCAGATGACCTGTGCCGTTGGGCCGCGTGCGCACCCTGATGGCGGGGTCCCGACCTCTAACATGGGCTCCGTGACTGTTTCTGCGCGCGGCTGCCATGCGCTCTCGTGCATCACCGCGGCGGTCGCGTTGGCGCTGTCGACGTTGGCTCTGGGTCTCGGTCCAACGAGTACGGCCCAAGCGGCGACCGTGGCCGAACCGACACCTAACCTGTCGGTGCGGTTGTCGGCGTTGAGTCCCACCGTTCTCAAGAAGGGCGCGGACATCACCGTGTCTGGTGCGGTCACCAATCGCAACGACTTCGACTGGGACAACGTGCAGGCCTACCTGGTCATTCCCCGATCGCCGTTCACCTCGCGCGCCCAGGTCGACGACGCCAAGACGAACTCCAGTTCCTACACCGGTGAACGCGTGGTCGAGATCGATTCGTTCGACAACGTCGGTGACCTGGCACCGGGTAAGACATTGCCGTTCACCGTCAAGGTGACCTACGAACAGCTCGGCATCACCGGTGCAGATGGTGTCTATCCCGTCGGCATCCAGATCCTGGCTACCGGTCCGGACGGTTTGCGCAGCAACAATGCGGTGGCCCGTGCGACAACGTTCATACCTTTGCTTCATGACCCGCCAAAGGCACAGATCCCCACGTCGGTTGCTTGGCCGTTCCTGATGCCCACCTATCGGCAAGCCGACGGGACGTATGCGGATGCGCAGGCCCTCATTGACGCCATCAATCCTGGCGGCCGCCTTCGCAACATGCTCGGCTTGGCCAGGAGCACCCCCACCGACACCGGCACGGTCGTCATCGATCCGGCACTCCTCACCGCCGCGAACGACCTCGCACGGGGCAGACGCATCGACGCTGGCATCAAGCTCAGCGATGGCGATAAGTTGGGCGCCGAATCCTTTGTCAACGAGTTGGCGGCACTGGCACGACGCGACCGTTGCTGGGTTGTGCCCTATGACCGACCCGATCTGCTTGCCTTAAGCCGCAACGAGGACCTCGACGCGCCGCTAAGAGACGCGGTGGAAGCGGCAACCAGCGACGCCCTCGACAAGTTCGACATCAGTTGCCGCACTGTCTCCTGGCCACAGGCCGACAGCGCCACCAAAGAGGTTGCTCAGGAGGCGCGGGGGCCCGGCGACCAACCGCTCATCGTGGCTGAGTCCAACCTGACCGGCTGGGATCGTCGTGACGGTTCGCTGGTGAAGTTCGGAACCGCAGCCGGTCCGGTGCCGCTGCTTGTGGACGACGCGCTCGATGATTCGGTGCCCGGAGAGGATTCGGTCGTCACCCTGCGGCAACGCATTGTGAGCGAATCGGCGCTGGCTGTCCTGCAAAGAGCCATCGACCCTAAGAGCAGTGCCGATGCCATCGCCGTTGTCAATCCCGACTGGAATCCGGGCACGACATGGGAAGAAGGACTTTTGGGCGCTGCTTTTGATGTCCCCTGGGTCGATGCGGCCGGACTCGACAGCCTGTTGACCCGACCGATCGGCCAGTTCGACGGCGCCATCGAGGTCGACAAGGACGTCAAGAGCATCGGCCGACCACAACTGCTCGCTGCCACTGACCTTGACAAGACCGCCGGATTGGTTGCTGCGATCCTGCTTGATGACAATGCGGTCCAGGCAACGGCATCCCAAGACGTCGCTCAAGGCGTATCCGGCCGGTGGCGCAGCACCGGATCAACCGGCCTGGCCAGCCTGCGCGGTGCTCGCCAGCGCGCAGCCAAACCCTTGTCCAAAATCACCATTGAGGGGCCGCCGAGGGTGACTCTCTCCAGCGACACCGGCAGTTTTCCACTGACTATCACCAACGGTACCGATCATCGGCTCCGCACCGGTGTCCGTATCGACTCCTCGAACCGATCCCTGACCATTCCCAATGTCGAACCGGTCACCATCGAGGCCGACGAGCGTCGCACATTGACCGTGAAGGTTGATGTCGGTGGTCAAAGCGGTGCGTCGGTGACCGCCACGCTGATCACGGACGAAAACAGGGCATTTGGCAAACCTGCCGAGTTCAACGTGCAATCCAGTGCCGTCGGCGCGGTTATCTGGGCCGGATTCGCGATCGCCGGTCTGTTGGTGGCCGTCGCGGTGGTGCGGCGCATCATCAAAAAGCGCCGATCGGCGGCATCGGATGGCTGACAAGGATATCGTTTCGGCGAGCGCTTGGATGGCACTTGGCACCGTCGTATCGCGCATCACGGGTTTTGGCCGGGCACTGTTGCTCATCGCGGCCATTGGTACCTCCCTCAACGCCGACGTGTTCAACAGCGCCAATTCGATCCCCACCGCCCTTTACATCCTCGTCGCCGGCGGCATCTTCAACGTTGTGCTGGTTCCGCAGTTGGTGCGCGCAATGGAGGGCGACGAAGACGGCGGAGACGCCTACGCCAACCGCGTCATCACCTTGGGGATCATCGTGCTGGGCGCCGCCACCGTCGTCCTGGTGGCCATCACACCGTTGTTGATGCGCGTTGTCTTTGCCAGCAAGTTTTTTTCGCCGGCGCTGCAGCCGACTCGCGAAACGGCATACTTGCTGATGGTGGTCTGCCTGCCCCAGGTCTTCTTCTATGGCGTGTTCGTGCTTGTAGGCCAGGTGCTCAACGCGCGAAAATGGTTTGGTCCGATGATGTGGGCGCCGATCCTCAACAACGTCGTCGCATGTGCGGTGTTGGTGGCCTCCATTCTGGTTTTCGGTAGGTCCGATGCGACCGGGGGGTTCCCTGTCAGCCAGTCGCTCCTCCTTGGCCTGGGTTCCACCTTCGGAATCGCGGCACAAACTGCCATCTTGATCCCCTACCTACGTAAGGCTGGTTTCAGCTACCGGCCACGCTTTGATTTTCGTGGCGTCGGGCTCGGTCACACCTTCGCGCTGGGGATGTGGACCTTCTTCTTCATCGTCGCCAACCAGATTGCCTTCATCGCCATCAACCGCATCGGCACCCGCGCGACATCGCAGGCCGCAGTCGATGGCGGTCGCGGTGCTGGTTCGACGATTTATGAGTTTGGTTTCCTCATCAGCCAGGTGCCACACGGCGTCATCACGGTGTCGCTGGCGACGGCGATCATGCCGGCCATGTCGGCGCTTGCGGCTCAAAAACGCTGGGATGCGGTGCGCGACGAGATAACGCAAACGCTGCGGCTTGCCCTGGCCGTCATCGTGCCGATCGCGGTCGCGGTGGCATGTCTGGGACCGGCCGTGGCCACAGCCGCGGCAAGTTATGGCGCCATGGACGGCCGTACCGGGCCCATCGGCCACACCATCATGGCTTTTGCGCCCGCGATGGTCTTCTTCACCATCCACTACCTGATGCTGCGCGGGTTTTATGCGGCCGAGAACACCCGTACGCCGTTTTTCATCCAGGTCGTGATCGCGGCGGCAAATATCAGTTTTGCATTCACGCTGAGTGCGCTTGTGGCCACCGACCTGGTCTCCACAATGCTCGCGCTTTCGTTCGGCGCGGCCTATTTGGTCGGTTCAACCCTGTCGGTATGGTCGTTGTCGCGCACCGTCGGTCGCATCATCGACAGAGCCCTTGTGGTGTTCACGGGCAAATTGATTGTGGCGTGCGCGGTGACCGCGGTGGTCATGTTGGTAATCCTCTGGCTCCTAGGTCGACAAGGCATCGAAGCCGACTCAGTGAGTGGCGCTTTCATCACGCTTGGCGCAGCTGGTCCAGCGGGCGCTTTGGGTTATGTGCTGATGACGCGCATCGTGGGCCTCGACGAAATAAGCACGGTGCTGAATACCGTCATGCGCCGCCGCACGTCGACCTGAAAGTGCTCGTTCTCGCGGCTACGATGAATGAGCATTCACGTTTGCCACCTGGGAGGGCCACATGGGAGACAGACGATTGCTGTCCTCTGGTGACGTGCTGGCCGGTCGATACCATCTGCAAGATCTTGTCAACGAAAAACACGGATCCCTTACATGGCGGGCTACCGACCAGGTCCTCAACCGCAATGTCGGCCTCGAAATGCTTTCAGTCTCCGACCCTCGAGCGCCAGCCTTCCTAGAAGGTGCCCGCCGATCCGCGGCCGTCACCGACACACGTTTTCTGCCCGTCCTCGATATCCTCGAAGACGAAAAAGGCCACAGTTTGCTCGTCCGTGAGTGGGCGCGTGCCTTCCCTCTAGATCAACTGCTGCTTCAGTCACCGTTACCCAATCGTCGTGCCGCGACGGTGGTCTCCGAAGTAGCCGAAGCCATCGCCCACGCGCATGAAACTGGCATTCACCACCAAATGTTGACGCCGCATTCAATCCTGCTCAAGCAATCCGGAGCCGTGCGGATCACCGGTCTGGGTGTGGCGGCGGTGTTAGCAACCTCCGATCCGCTCGCCTCAGCCGGTATGGCCGAAGCGGAGCGACTCGACATCGAAGCCCTGGGCAAACTTTTGTATGCGTGTGTGGTCAGCCGGTGGCCCGGTGGTCCTGTCGATGGCCTGCCAGCAGCTCCCGTCGAACACGGGCGGCTGCTGCGTCCTCGGCAGGTCCGCGCCGGTGTCTCCCGAGACGTCGACACCGTGTGCGACCGCATTTTGGGCCAGCCACCGCGCCACCACGCGGCCCCGCTGACCACCGCGAAATCTATCGGCCGAACACTTCGCCTTGCCGGTGAGGACGAGAGCCACCTGGTCGACGAGCAACCCAGTCTGATCGGCGTTTCCTCACCCGATCTGTTGCGGCTCGATCCGGTGATTGTGCCGGCAGGACCGCCGCCAGGTATCAACCCGCCACGCCGTCGCCCAAAAGCCTTCGAACCTGCGCCCCCCACGACGTTCGAGCGTGGCAAGCAGCGCGCCCTGCGCGCGGCGACGGGCCGCGATCGCCTACTCATCTTCGTCGGCATCGCTGGCTTCGTTGCGCTGGCAGCATTTTTGGCTTTCGTCGTTGGTCGTACGACCGGTGACACCAGCGCGGCAAGTCCGGTCCAAAGCACTTCGCCGTTGCAGATGCTCACGGCGCAATCGGTCGATGATTTCGACCCCTTCGGAACCGATGGCAACGAAAACCCCGAGGAGGCACGCCTTGCGGCGGACGGCGATCCCGAGACCGGATGGCACACCGCGACATACTTCGGCAATTCAAAGTTGGGCCGACTCAAACCCGGTGTTGGGCTCGTCTTCGATCTTGGTGGCCCCCGCGAGATTGAGTCGGTCCGGATCCGGGTCGCCGGTGGACCGACCGATGTGCGCATCTACGCGTCGATGCCCGGGGCGGCAGCACCCCCCAAAGATCTCAAATATCTGACCGGTATAGCCAAGCTGAGCGGCGTT
>JBBSRT010000028.1:0-13062 GCA_038242765.1 Propionibacteriales bacterium | reverse complement strand
TGTCGAGGTCGCTCCGACTGCCCGCCCGCCCGTTTGCCGATTGATGGACTACGGCAAGTTCAAGTACGAGGCTGCCCAGAAGGCACGCGAGTCACGGCGCAACCAGACGAACACCATCATCAAAGAGATGAAGCTCCGCCCTAAAATCGACCAGCACGACTACGAAACCAAAAAGGGTCACGTGGTGCGGTTCCTCAAGGCCGGTGACAAGGTCAAGATCACCATCATGTTCCGTGGCCGTGAACAACACCGTCCCGAACTCGGTTATCGGTTGCTGCAACGCCTGGCCGCCGATGTCGACGACCTCGGATTCATCGAATCGAACGCCCGCCAGGATGGCCGTAACATGACCTTGGTTTTGGGCCCGCTCAAGAAGAAGTCCGAAGCGCAGGCCGAGGTCAAGGCCGCCAAGGTCAAAGCCGCGGAAGTCCGTGACGCCGAACATGAAGCCGATCGCGAATTCGACAAAACGCATCGCGAAGAACACCTCAAGACCGCTACGCCAAAGAAGCCGCGGCGTCGCTCCGAAAATATCGACCCAGACATGGAGGCATAAATGCCGAAAATGAAGTCCAATTCGGGCATGAAGAAGCGCATCAAGATCACCGGTACCGGCAAGTTGATGCATGCGCACGGACGTCGTCGCACGCACCTCATGCAAAAGCAGAACTCCGCACGCAGCCGGCTCGACAGTGGACTGGCACCCATTGCCAAGGCCGACATCAAGCGAGTCAAGAAACTTCTCGGCAGATAACGACGTCGGCCGCCACAAGCGCGCCACGTCATACGCCGGTATTCCGGCACCGAGTCCACCAACAAACGAGGAGCATCACCATGGCACGCGTCAAGCGGTCCGTAAATGCACAGAAGAAGCGCCGGGAGACCCTCGAGCGCGCCGCCGGCTACCGGGGTCAACGCTCACGGCTCTACCGCAAGGCCAAGGAGCAGGTCACTCATTCGCTCGTCTACTCATACCGTGACCGCAAAGCGCGCAAGGGTGACTTCCGGCGCTTGTGGATCACGCGCATCAACGCCGCAGTCCGTAGCCACGACATGACCTACAACCGTTTCATTCAGGGCCTCAAAGCCGCCGGCGTCGAGGTTGACCGCAAGCACCTTTCCGAACTCGCGATCAACGAGCCAGCAACGTTTGCGACACTCGTCGAGTTGGCTAGGACCAACCTGCCCGCCGACGTCAACCTGGCCAAGGACGACGCTGCGGTCTGATCGCAGCGACCTTCGCGCGTGGCGAGTCCCGAGCAGCCCTTTGCACTGACACCCAAGTCGGGTCGGGTGCGGCGGGTCTCGAGACTCGCCACTCGTGCGTCACGGTCGGCCGAGCGCGAGTTCCTGGCCGAGTGACCCCAAGCCGTTCGGGAGGCCCTGCGGGTCGGTGATGCTGCCGTCGAGGTGTTTGCCACCGCGGCGGCCACCGACCGCCATGGCGACCTGTATGCCGGTCGCGGAAACGCCGAGTGGCACGTCGTCGACGAAGTGGTGGTCAACACCATTTGCGACACGGTCCACCCCCAGGGCATGGTGGCGCGTTGTCGGTTCGTCGACGTCCCGTTTGAGCACCTGCTGACGCAGGACGCGAACGATCCACGCCTGGTCGTGGTCTGTGTCGACATCCGTGACCCAGGAAACGCCGGCACCGTCATCCGCAGCGCGGACGCAGCAGGGGCCGATGCGGTGATATTCGCCGGCAACAGCGTCGATCCGTTCAATCCCAAAGCGGTTCGGGCAAGCGTTGGCAGCATCTTTCATGTGCCGATCATTATCGACGCCGACACCGCAATGATCGTCAACGCTCTTCGCAATCAAGGACTCCAGATTCTCGCCGCAGCCGGTGACGGTTCGGTCGATCTCTTCGCCGCGGACGACCGCCTTGGCAAACCGACGGCATGGTTGTTGGGCAATGAAGCCCAGGGTCTGCACCCCAAGACGTGCGCAGCTGCCGATATGACCGTGGCGGTGCCGATCTTCGGCAAGGCCGAGAGTCTCAACCTGGCCACTGCTGCTGCGGTGTGTCTTTATGCCTCCGCGCGCGCCCAACGTGAGACGAATCCGTCTCAAAAGCCACTTTGGCAGCATTAGCGGCCACTTCGGTACTAGATTGCCACTATGTACCTTGACAACCTGCCCGATGGCGTAATTGTCGTCAACGGCGCGGGAATTGTCGAGCAGATCAACGCTGCGGCGCTTCGAATGGCCAAAGTGCCCGCCTCGAAGATCGTCGGCAGACATCTACGTGATGCACTCCGGCTCGACGACTTGCACGGCAACAGCTGGTTTGACTCCGTACGACCCTTGGACGGCATCGCCACCCGGACCCGAATCTGCGAACGCGCCTGGTTCTCTGTGCGGGGCACCGAGTATCTGGTGACCGCGGCCCTTGTGCGTGACCGCCCCGCCGGCAAAGTGACGCAAATCGTTGTCTGTTTACGTTCCTGTGAACAACGGGACCGGCTTGATCGTGAACGTTCCGAGCTGGTCGCGACCGTTGCACACGAACTCCGATCACCGTTGACCGGTGTCAAAGGATTCACCTCGACGCTGCTCAACAACTGGGATCGGTTCAGCAACGATCAACGCAAACTGATCCTTGAGACCATCGACGCCGACGCCGACCGGCTCACCCGACTCATCAGCGAACTCCTCGACGCTGCCCGCATCGACTCGGGCCGGCTCACCCTGCGGTCCGAACCGCTTCACATTGTGCCGCTGGTCGAGAGCGTATTGCGCAACGTGTCCGCGGGAAGCGGCCATACCCATCAGCTACTCATCGAAGGGGATCCACACAAGATTTGGGCTGATGCCGACCGATTGACGCAGGTGGTCACGAACCTGGTCGAAAACGCAATGCGCCATGGGAAGGGTTTGCGCCAGATCAGCGTCGGCAACGCCGACGACTGTGTTTATGTGCGTATCACCGATCGCGGCCCAGGCATCGCGCGCGAAAACCGCAAGCGCATATTTAACCGCTTCTGGAGCACCGGCCCCGGGGCGGGCAGCGGTCTTGGAATGTACATCGTTAACGGTGTCGTAGAACTGCATCACGGCAAGATCGTGATTGAGGACAACGAGCCCGAAGGTGCGGCTATCACCGTGATGTTGCCTGTCAATGAACCCGACGTCATGACCGATTGACGAGCCTGACGATCGTCGGCCCTACCGATTGATTGCGGCAATACCGCGACTCCTAGACTTTGCGTGTCAATCAACGAAAGGCATCCATGTCGGCCCCCAGCTCTGACAGTGCGAGCGACGGCGCTCAGCGTCCAGCTGAGACCGGACGATTGCGCGATGATGCTCTCGCCGCGATCTCAGCGGCGCAAGACCTAGACGGGCTGAAGCGGGCGCGGGTGGACCACACCGGCGACAAGTCACCGTTGGCGCTGGCGAACCGTGCCATTGGTGCATTGCCCGGCAGTGAACGAAAAGAAGCCGGGATGCGCATCGGTCAGGCACGGGCAGCCGTGGCCAAGGCCTTCAGCGAAAGACAATCGACACTCGAAGCCGAGACCGAAGCACGAGCTCTTGCTGCCGAGACCGTGGACGTCACCTTGCCCTGGGACCGTGAACCCCGCGGCGCAAGACACCCCCTGACTTCCATCCAGGAGACGGTCGCTGACATCTTCATCGCCATGGGGTGGGAGATCGCCGAGGGTCCCGAGGTCGAGGCCGAATGGCTGAATTTCGATGCGCTCAACCTCGGTCCCGACCATCCGGCACGCACGATGCAGGACACCTTTTGGGTAAGCCCCGAAAAGGCAGCGATGGTGTTGCGTACCCACACGTCGCCGGTTCAGGCCCGTACGATGCTCACCCGCGAGCCGCCCATCTATGTGGTGTGCCCCGGCCGGGTGTTCCGCACTGACGAACTCGACGCGACCCATACCCCGGTGTTCCATCAGATCGAAGGCCTGGCGATCGATGAAGGCATCACCATGGCCCACCTCAGGGGCACGCTCGATCACTTCGTCGACATGATGTTCGGCAGCGGCACCCAGACACGTTTTCGGCCCTCCTATTTTCCCTTCACCGAGCCAAGCGCCGAGCTCGACATGCGCTGTTTCGTCTGCAAGGGCGATGCGGAACTGCTGGCCGAATGCCGCACCTGTCGTGGCGAAGGCTGGATCGAAGTCGGCGGCTGCGGCGTTGTTAATCCGCGGGTGCTCATCGCGTGTGGCGTCGATCCCGAACGCTATTCGGGCTTTGCCTTCGGTATGGGCCTTGATCGCACCGTCATGTTGCGGCACGGCATCGCCGATATGCGCGACATGGTCGACGGCGATATGCGTTTCACCCTTCCTTTTGGAGTTGAACTCTGATGCGCGTTCCGATCGAATGGTTGGGCCACTATGTCGACTTGTCCACCGATCTGCATCCAGTGGAGCTGGCCGAACGATTGACCATGTTCGACCTCAAAGTCGAGGAGATAGACGCGGTGGGCGCCGACATCACCGGACCGTTGGTCATCGGTCACGTTTTGTCCTTCGAATCCGAAAAGCACACCAACGGCAAAACGGTGCGCTGGTGCCAGGTTGATGTTGGCGAGGACGTTCCCCGCGGCATCGTCTGCGGCGCCGACAACTTCGCCGCCGGCGACCTCATCGTGGCCTCGCTTCCGGGCGCAACCCTGCCTGGCGGCTTCGAGATCGCCGCCCGCAAGACCTACGGGCATGTCTCTGACGGCATGATCTGCTCCACCGTCGAACTGGGAATGCACGGAGACCCCGGCGGCATCCTGGTCCTCGAATCGCGCGCGGGCGCAGTCGGCGATGACGCTATAGCCCTGCTGGGTATGCGCGCCGACGTCCTCGATCTCGAGGTGAATCCCGATCGCGGTTATGCCCTGTCGATGCGCGGGATTGCCCGAGATGCCGCTATCGCTCTTGGTACGGCTTTTCACGACCCCGCCGCCATCGTGGTTGAGGCAGTGGGGGATTCCTACCCAGCGCGCGTCGATGACGCGGGTGCGTGCCCGGTGTTCGTCACGCGGACGGTCAGCGGATTCGACGCGACCCGATCGACACCACGCTGGCTTGCTCGCCGAATCGAGCTTGCCGGCATGCGTTCGATCTCTCTTGCGGTGGACATCACCAACTACGTGATGCTCGAGCTCGGGCAACCGATCCACGGTTACGACCGAGCCAAACTGCAGGGACCGATTGTCGTACGCCGGGCGACGGCGGGGGAGAAGGTCACCACTCTCGATGACGTCGAACGTGTGTTGACCACAGAAACCCTGTTGATCACCGACGACTCGGGCCCGCTCGGCCTTGCCGGCGTCATGGGTGGTCAAAGCACCGAACTCAGCGCGACGACCACCGACATTGTCATTGAGTCAGCCAACTTTGAGGCAGCGCTCGTGGCCCGCACCGCGCGGCGTTTTAAACTTCCCTCAGAAGCATCCAAACGCTTCGAACGTGGAGTGGATCCGGCGCTACCGGTCTATGCCGCGCAACGTGTCGCAGCCCTGTTGGTCAAATACGGCGGCGGTTCTATCGATGCAGGCATGACGGTGATCGGTGAAGCCGCGGAGCCGGTTCCGATCGTCATCGACGATGGTTTACCGGCGGCCGTCACCGGCATCGATATCGATGCGGCGACCGCTGTTGCGGCGTTGCAGGCGAATGGCTGCACTGTTGACCACCGGTCGGAACGACTGATCATCACACCGCCCACGTGGCGCCCCGACCTCGTTGACCCATACGACGTGGTCGAGGAAGTACTGCGCGTTGTCGGCTACGACAAGGTGCCCAGCATCTTGCCGACGGCTCCGGCGGGCCGGGGACTCACGCGCCCGCAGTCGTTGCATCGCCGGATCAGCGGGGCTCTTGCTTCGACCGGCCTGATCGAGGTCAAGACTTTCCCGTTTGCCGGACCCTCAGATTGGGACCGGCTAGGACTCGACGCAGACGACACACGTAGGCGCCAGGTGCTGTTGGAGAACCCGCTGTCGGCGCAGGAGCCCGGCATGACGACCATCCTTTTGGCCGGTCTCCTCAAGACCTTGGCGCTCAATATCGGTCGGGGACACGGCGATATCGCCCTCTTTGAGACCGGTTCGGTTTTCCTACCCAAGGTCGCTAACGCCGACGCGCCGATCCCGGGGGTCCGACACCGACCCAGCGACGAGGAGTTGTCGGCCCTTGATGAGGCGTTGCCCGATCAGCCGCGCCATGGCGCATGGGTGATCACGGGGCGGCGCGAGCCGTCGGGGTGGTGGGGCGAAGGTCGTAACGTCTCGTGGGCCGATGCCGTGGACGTCGTACGAGAGGTCGCGCGCCTGCTCGACGTCGACATCGAGATCCAGACCGCTGACATGATGCCGTGGCATCCGGGGCGCTGCGCAGCGGTCTTGATCGACGGCCGAGTCATCGGTCATGCCGGTGAGCTCCATCCGCGTGTTGCCAAGAACTACGGGTTAACCAAACGCGCCGCTATCGCCGAGATCGATCTCGATGCAATCGTGGCCGCGGCAAGCCCCGTGGTGGCCGCTCCGGCCTTCTCAACCTTCCCGGTTGCCAAGGAAGACATCGCCCTGGTTGTCGACGATACGGTCACCGCAAGTGCCGTCACGAACGCACTTCGTACGGCAAGTGATCTCATCGAATCGGTGCGTCTCTTCGACCTCTACCAAGGTGATCAGTTGGCGGCGGGCAAGAAGTCCCTGGCCTTCTCGCTGCGGATGCGCGCACCGAACCGGACACTGGATGTCAACGAGCTCAAGGCGGTGCGTGATGCCGCGCTCCAGGCGGCACAGGACGTGACCGGCGCCGTGCTGCGGTCGTAGTCTGATTCGTCTCACCCGATCTCTATGCGTTTGTGGTGCTATTGCAACCTCAACGCATAGAGCTTGTCGGGCCTGCGAGCCCGATCGCGATGTCACGCTGCCTGTCGATGCAGATGGCATACTGGACGCCATGGCCGCTCGAACGTCGGTTCCCGTTTTCAGCACCGACATCAGTGCGTGCTGCTCTTCATTGACCGAGGGTGCGCTGGACCTCGATGCGGCCGAGTCGTTAGCCCGCATGTTCAAGGCCCTTGGCGATCCGACCCGGGTCCGACTGCTGTCCCTCATCGCCGCGGCAGAGGGTGCCGAAGCCTGCATTTGTGATCTCACCGCGCCTGTTGGTCTGTCCCAACCAACCGTCTCGCACCACATGAAGATTCTCGTCGATGCCGGCCTTGTCACTCGGGACCAGCGAGGCAAATGGGCGTTCTATGCTGTGGTCCGCGATGCATTGCGAGCGTTGGGCGGCACCCTCGACCCCTGATGAGCCGGCGGCTTGGCGGTTACGGCCAGATAGAAACTTGCATGCTTTTGCACTGGAGTGCAAAGATGTGCGGTATGACGTTGTTGCGGATAGCGGTTGCCGGTGCGAGTGGGTATGTCGGCGGTGAGTTGTTGCGGTTGCTGCTGGCCCACCCCGATGTCGAGATCGGCGCGCTCACCGCGGCGAGTAGTGCCGGCGATGCGTTGGGTCAGCACCAGCCGCATCTGGTCCCGTTGGCCGATCGGATCATCGTGCCCACTAACGCCGAAACTCTCGCCGGTCACGACGTCGTGTTCATGGGGTTGCCCCATGGCGCTTCAGCCGAGGTCGCCGAAGGCCTGGGTGACCAGACGCTTGTCATTGACTGCGGCGCAGACTTCCGGCTCGACAGCAGCAAAGACTGGGCTCAATTCTATGGCGGCGATCATGCCGGCACCTGGCTCTACGGCATGCCCGAACTGCCCGGCCAGCGAGCCAAACTGGTCAACGCCAAACGCATCGCCGGTCCCGGCTGCTTCCCGACCGTCTCGACTCTCAGCCTCATGCCCGCAGTCGCGAACAACCTCATCGCCGATGACATCGTGATCGTCGCCGCAGCCGGCACCTCAGGTGCGGGCAAAGCGCTCAAACCGCACCTCCTGGGCTCCGAAGTGATGGGCAACGTCAGCGCCTATGGGGTGGGCGGCGTGCACCGTCATACGCCCGAGATTGAACAAAACCTTCGGCTGACCGGCGCCAAGAACCCGCGAGTCTCGTTCACGCCGGTGCTGGTGCCCACGTCACGTGGCATTCTGGCCACGTGCAGCGCCTCGGTAGCATCCGGCGTCAGCCTCGGGGCCGTACGCGCCGCCTACAACGACTGCTATGCCAACGAACCCTTCGTGCAGGTCCTACCCGCTGGGCAATGGCCGCAAACAAACGCTGTGCTCGGTGCCAACACGGTGCATCTGCAGATCGCCGTCGACGAGCGGGCCGGGCGGCTCATAGCAGTCGGCGCGATGGACAACCTCGCCAAAGGCACCGCCGGCGGGGCAATCCAGTCGATGAACATCGCGCTCGGGCTTCCCGAATCCCGAGGACTCACGACGATCGGAGTAGCCCCATGAGTATCACAGCTGCCGCAGGATTCGAAGCCGCAGGCGTCGCCGCCGGGCTCAAGTCCGACGGGCAAAACGACATCGCCGTCGTGGTCAATCGCGGTCCCGGCAGCGCCGCCGCCGCCGTGTTCACCTCCAACCGTTGCAAGGCAAACCCGATCCTGTGGAGTCAAGAGGCGATGAAGAACGGTAGTGCAAAAGCAGTCGCCATCAATTCAGGTGGCGCCAATTGCTACACCGGGTCCGAAGGCTTCCAGATCACCCACGACACAGCAGAACAGGTCGCGAAGAACCTGGACGTTTCGGCGGTTGACGTACAGGTGGCCTCGACCGGTCTGATCGGCATGCTCAATGACCGCTCCGCACTTCTAGATGGTGTCTCGCGCGCACTCGACGCAGTCTCAACCGACGGGGGTCATGCAGCAGCCACGGCCATCATGACCACCGACAGCGTTCCCAAGGAGGCCACCGCAAGCGCTAACGGCTACGTTGTCGGCGGTATGGCCAAGGGCGCGGGCATGCTGGCCCCAGCGCTCGCAACGATGCTGGTCTTCCTCACCACCGATGCGGACGTTGATGCGGCCACTTGCGATGAGGCGCTCCGCGCAGCCACCCATACGACCTTCGACCGGCTTGATTCCGATGGATGCCAATCCACCAATGACATGGTGCTGCTGATGGCCAGCGGCGCCTCGGGAGTCAAACCCGATGCCGTGGAGTTCGCCGCGGCCGTCCACGCGGTATGCCGCGACCTTGCGGCCAAACTGTTGGCCGACGCCGAGGGTGCGGACCACGAGATCTCCATTGAGGTGATTGGCGCAGCCACCGAGGACGATGCGGTCGAAGTTGGCCGGTCCGTTGCCCGCAGCAACCTTTTCAAGGCCGCCATCTTCGGCAAGGACCCCAACTGGGGGCGCATCTTGGCCTCAGTCGGCACTACGACCGCCGCCTTCGATCCGGCCGACCTCGATGTGGCCCTCGACAACGTCTGGGTGTGCCAGAACAGTGGACCCGGTGAGTCGCCCGACCTCATCGATCTCGACAAGCGGGCAGTCTGCGTCACCATCGATCTTAAGTCCGGCACCGAGCGCGCGACGGTCTGGACCAATGACCTCACCCACGCCTACGTCCACGAAAACTCGGCCTACTCCTCATGACCCCCCACATGCAGCCACTCGACCCCGACGCCCGGCGTCGTGCCGCGGCCAAGGCAGCCATCCTTGCTGGAGCGCTGCCCTGGATGAAGCGTTACCACGGCAAGGTCATCGTCGTGAAGTACGGCGGCAACGCCATGATCGATGAGTCGCTCAAACGGGCATTCGCCGAAGATATCGTGTTCTTGCGTTATGCCGGATTCAAACCCGTCGTGGTCCACGGCGGCGGACCACAAATCAGTGCCATGCTCGACCGGCTGGGCATTGAGTCAGAATTTCGTGGCGGCCTGCGTGTCACGACTCCCGAAACGATGGACGTCGTCCGTATGGTGCTGGTCGGTCAGGTTGGTCGCGAACTCGTCGGCATGCTCAACCAGCATGGGGAGCTTGCTATCGGCATGTCGGGCGAAGACGGCGGGCTGTTCACCGCAGCGAAGACCGAAGTGGTTGTTGATGGTGAGTTGGTCGATCTGGGTCTTGTTGGTGAGGTTGTCGGTGTGCGTCCAGAAGCGGTACTCGATCTCATCGAGGCAGGCCGCATCCCCGTTGTCTCCACTGTCGCGCCCGACGTTTTAGGTCAGGTCCACAACGTCAATGCCGACACCGCCGCGGCTGCGTTGGCCTGTGCATTGGACGCCGAAAAACTTTTGGTGCTCACCGATGTTGAAGGCCTCTACGCGAATTGGCCCGACAGCACCGACGTCATCGGCGAGATCGGACCCGAAGAGCTCGCCAAACTCATTCCGACATTGGCCTCGGGCATGATCCCCAAAATGACGGCATGTCTCAAAGCCGTAGAGGGCGGCGTTAGGCGTGCGACCGTCGTCGACGGCCGTGAACCCCATGCGGTGCTTCTCGAAATCTTCACCGAGGAAGGCATCGGCACCCAGGTGCTGCCAGGGGCAGAGACGAAGATCCGCAGCGCCTTCTACAAAACCGACAGTGAGGACAACGCATGAAGGGCAAGCAGTGGACCCAGCGCTATCAAGGCGCACTGATGAACACGTTCGGCGACCCGCAGCGCATTCTGGTCAAGGGCGACGGCGCGACGGTGTGGGACATCGACGGTAACCGTTATCTGGATCTGCTCGGCGGCATCGCCGTCAACTCGCTCGGACATGCACACCCGGCGATCCTGCGAGCGGTCAACGAACAATTGGGCACTCTGGGGCATATTTCCAACTTCTTTGCCTCCAAACCGCAGGTCGAGCTTGCCGAAAAGCTTCTCGAACTTCTCGACTCCGAAGGACGTGTCTTTTTCACCAACTCCGGCACCGAGGCCAACGAAACGGCATTTAAGGCCACCCGGCGCACCGGCCGCACGAAAATCGTGGTCGCCGAGCACAGCTTCCACGGCCGCACGATGGGCGCGCTGGCGCTGACCTCGAAAGCTGCCTACCGGGAACCTTTTGAACCTTTGCCTGGCGACGTCGTATGGGTGCCTTTCGGCGATGTCAACGCGTTGCGCGACGCTATGGACGACACCGTGGCCGCGGTGCTGCTCGAACCCATTCAGGGCGAAGCTGGTGTCATCGACGCACCCGAGGGCTACCTGGCCGCGGCCAGAGAAATCAGTTCCGAGCACGGCGCGCTGCTGTGGCTTGATGAGGTCCAGACCGGCATCGGGCGCACCGGGGACTGGTTTGCCCACGCGTCGAGCGCTGTGCGCCCCGACCTCGTCACCGTCGCGAAGGGCCTGGGCGGCGGTATTCCGATCGGCGCCTGCATTGCGCTGGGTGCAGCCGGTTCGCTGTTGCAACCGGGCAATCACGGCACCACCTTCGGCGGCAACCCTGTCGCATCGGCTGCCGCGTTGGCTGTGATCACCACCATCGAATCAGAGGGGCTCTTGGCCAACGCCGATCAGCGCGGTGCGCAGATCCGCAGCGGACTTTTGGCTTGTGACGGTGTCGTTTCGGTGTCGGGTACAGGCATGCTGATCGGCGTTGAACTCGATGCCGACATCGCCAAGGACATACAGTCAGCCGCTCTTGATGCGGGTCTCATCATCAACAATCCGACCCCCAACCGCCTGAGGCTGGCTCCGCCGCTCAACCTGACCGAAGTCGAAGCCAAGCGTGCAGTCACAACGCTGTGCGCCGTTATCAACGAAGTCCGCGCGGCACAGTCATGAGGCACTTCCTACGCGATGACGACCTCAGCCCCGCCGAGCAAGCCGAAATTCTCGCCTTGGCCGCGCGCCTCAAGGTGGACCCATACGGACACAAGCCGCTCGCCGGGCCCCGCTCGATTGCGGTGCTGTTCGACAAAGCATCGACACGCACACGAGTTTCCTTCAGCGTCGGCATTGCCGAACTCGGCGGCAACACCGTCGTTCTCGATTCGGCAACGACCCAGGCCGGCCGCGGTGAGGCAGTGGCCGACACCGCCCGCGTGCTGGGGCGGATGGCCAGTGCCATCGTGTGGCGCACTTTCGCCCAGTCCGATCTCGATGAGATGGCCGCCCATGCCGGCGTGCCGGTTGTCAACGCGTTAAGCGACACGTTCCATCCGTGTCAGGTGCTCGCGGACTGGCAAACGATCACCGAGCACAAGGGACGGCTCGCCGGGTTGAGTGTTGCCTACCTGGGCGACGGCGCCAATAACATGGCGCACTCCTACCTGCTGGGCGGAGCAACGGCTGGCATACACATACGGATCGCCGCGCCGCGCGGCTTCCATCCCGACCAGCAGGTCCTTGCTGCCGCCGAAGAGATCGCAACGCAAACCGGCGGCTCGGTGGCTGTCTTCGACGACGCCGGTTCAGCGCTGACCGGCGCCGACGTCGTCATCACCGACACCTGGACCTCGATGGGCCGAGAATCCGAACGAGCAAACCGGGCGCAGACCTTCGGGCCTTTCGCGGTGACCGCCGCATCGATGGCGCTGGCCGACCCCGAAGCCATCGTGATGCACTGCCTGCCGGCATACCGCGGACTGGAAATTTCCGCCGAGGTCCTCGATGGTCCGCAAAGCGTCGTATGGGACCAAGCCGAGAACCGGCTCCACGCTCAAAAAGCGTTGCTGATCTGGTTGCTTGACAAGGCCGCGGCACCACCGGCGGCTGCGGTATGAACATTCCCGAGACCAAGACCGCGCGCCAGCAATTGGTCATTGACCTTCTGAGCCGCAACCCGGTGCGGTCCCAAGGCGACCTCGCCGCACTTCTGCGAGCAGACGGTGTGGACGTTACCGCCTCAACACTTTCGCGTGATCTTGTTGAGTTGGAAGCGGTGCGAGTCCGTCACCGCGACGGCGGACTGGTGTATGCCGTCCCCGGCGAAGGAGGCGACCGAAGTCCGCAACCGGCCAGTGGCGGGGCTGCGCCCAGCGCGCGGCTCATGCGCATCTCGCGTGAGCTCCTCGTCACCGCCGAAGGATCGGCCAACATGGCCATCTTGCGCACACCACCGGGCGCCGCCCAATATTTTGCTTCGGCGATAGACCACGCGGCACCCGGCGACATCCTGGGCACCATCGCCGGAGATGACACCGTGCTGCTGATCTGCCGTGATGCGCTCGGCG
>JBBSRT010000027.1:0-13240 GCA_038242765.1 Propionibacteriales bacterium | reverse complement strand
TGTGGAACTTGCGGAACACGATTTGTGTGTCTCGCTCATTGTTGGCGACGATCTGATCCTTGACGTTCTGGTGCAGCGGCGCCTCGGTGGTGGCCATGAACCGGGTGCCCATGTTGATCGCGGACGCTCCCAAAGCCAGCGCCGCGACAAGTCCGGCACCGGTGGCGAACCCGCCCGAGGCGATCACCGGGATCCGCAGTTGACGCACCGCAGCGGGAATCAGGATGAGTCCGGGTATGTCGTCCTCGCCAGGATGACCGGCGCACTCGAAGCCATCGATGCTAATGGCGTCGACGCCCAACTTTTCGGCTTTGAGCGCATGCCTCACCGCGACCGCCTTGTGCACGACCTTGACGCCAGCTGCCTTGAACGACGGCAGATGCGGCGCTGGATTGCTGCCGGCGGTCTCGACAATCTTGATGCCGCTGTCGATGATGGCCTCGCGATATTCGTCATACGGGACGGGTTTGATCGTCGGCAAAATCGTGAGGTTCACACCAAAGGGCTTGTCGGTCATGTCTTGGCACCGGCGGATCTCTTTGGCGAGGTCTTCGGGCGTCGGTTGGGTGAGCGCGGTCAGGAATCCGAGTGCACCGGCATTGGCGACCGCCGCGATGAGGTCGGCGGTGCCGACGGCGGTCATACCGCCGCAAACGATGGGATGCTCGATGCCGAAGGTCTTGGTGAAATCGTTGGTGAACACGGCTACACGATAGCGCGCTCGTAGGCGGCCTCAGCCGACCGAGTCAGGCACCGAATCTGCAGCCAAGCCGCCGGAGCCCCTGCCACCAGAGCCGGCCTCGTGCATACGCAATGTCAACAACAGGGCGATCACTGGCAGCGCGATGAGCAGCGTCAAAGTGAAGCGCAGACTGGTCGCGTCGGCCAGGGTGCCGAGTACGGGACTGAAGAGTCCACCGACGCTGACCGCGAGTCCGACGGTGACGCCACTGGCGGTGCCGATGCGGTTGGGCAAATAATCTTGGCCGAGGACGACAAAGACACTGAACGGCATGAAAAGTGCGATGCCGGTGAGTGCGACGAACGCCATGGCAAGACGATGATCACCGGCCAGGAGGAGCCCGCTCAGCGCCGGGATAGCCAGCAGGAAGCCCAGTCGGATGGTGGAAATGCGTCCGCTGCGGTCGGCAAGCCAACCGCCGATGAGTGTGCCGCAGGCACCGGCGGCGAGGAAGATCGTCAACGCGGCACCGGCCTCGACAGGTCCGGTATCCAACTCGTCGATGAAGTAGACCGCAATAAACGAGGTGAGCCCGAAGAACACGATGGAGCGAACAACGACCACCGAGGTGAGTTTCAAAAATGCCGGCCAATCGTCAGTTCCCGTGGGCAGCGAATGGACGCGGGGATTGCCCACCGGTCCGTCGAGTACACGGCCAAGCCACTTGAACAAGATGAGTGCGATCACCAGGCCAGGGGCGATCAGCAACGCCGTACCGCGAACGCCCGCAACCAACAAGACCGGTGTCGCGATCAGCGAGCCGAGCGCGAAGCCGATATTGCCGCCGAGCGCAAAAACGCTCATCGCGGTGTTGCTGTTGCCCGCTGCCTGCCGCGCCGCTCGCGCAGCTTCGGGGTGAAAGGCAGCAATACCCAGGCCGGATAGTGCGACGACGAGCCAGGTTATTGCATAGCTGGAGAACAGTCCGGCCAGCGCGACGCCGGCGGCGGCGGTCAGCATGCCGGTGCCGATCATCCAGCGGCGTGATCGTTTGTCGGTCCACCAGCCAAAGGCCGGTTGGGCCACCGACGACAGCACCGTTGCCGCCAGTGTCAGGCCCGAGATCGCCGCATAGCTGTAGTGCCGCTCGGCGACCAAGAACGGAAGCAACGCTGGCACGACGCCCTGATAAAAATCGTCGGCCGTATGGGCGATGGTCATGAGCGCGACGCCGCGGCGATTCACCGATGCGTCACGGGTTTTGGCCATGTTCTGATCTTCGTCCCAGCGTGGCTCGATAGCCAAATTGACGCGGCGCTAAACCGGCGTCCAGCGCCGTTTCGGCAAACGTCATAGACTCAAAATGCCGCCGCCGTTTGCAAAACTGACCGCTCGAAAGGTTCCCACCGATGCTTGCCTCAACCACCACAGCCACTGACCGCGTGACCGGTGCCATCGAAAATGCCACGTTCCTTGAGCGGTTGGCCGAGCCGTTGGCCACCGCTGCCGCGAAGGTCATCGGGCGCGGGCCGGTCAACGACGCGTTAAGTGGCACCGCGACCGGACACCCCGTCCATCCGGCGCTCGTGCTCGCGCCGCTTGGGTCGTGGCTGTCGGCGACGCTTCTCGATGTGGTCGGCGGCTACGACAGTCGCGATTCGGCCATGCGACTCGTCGGCTTGGGCAACCTGGCCGCGTTGCCCGCGGCGGCTGCGGGCATCAATGACTGGATAGACACCGAAGGGCCCGAGCGACGTGTCGGCCTCGTCCATGCGTTGGCCAACGTCGGCGGTTTGGGGTTGTTTACTGCCAGCTGGTTCGCCCGCCGACGCGGAGACCACCGCCGCGGCGTCGCTCTCAGTTTGGGCGGTATGGCGTTGACGTCGGGCGCCGGCTGGCTGGGCGGACACCTCGCGTATGCCAGAGGCGTCGGGGTAGACACGACGGCATTTCAGCACGTGGTCGACGACTGGACCGACGTGGGTAGCGAGGATCAGATCCAGGACGGCGACCCGATCCTGGTGCACGCCAACGGCATACCGATTCTTGTCTTGCGTGACCGCGGTGTCGTTCGCGCGCTTGCCGATCGGTGCACACATCGCGGTGCACCGTTGCATGAGGGGTCGGTCCAGGATGGATGTGTGACCTGTCCGTGGCATGGGAGCCGTTTTCGTCTTGCCGACGGCGCGGTCACGCACGGCCCGGCGACCCGGCCGCAACCGGCGTTCGATGTCCGTGTCAGCAGTGGCCGCGTCGAGGTCCACCAGCGCGGCGCCGTCGGGTCACTGAAAACGAATCCGGTGGTTTGAGGCTTTAGCCGCCGTCGCGAGCGCTGGAGACGGGAGTCTCCTCGCCGTCGGACCGAACCGGATCGGTCCGTTTGTGGGGCCGACGCATTGCCGCTGCGGTCCCCCAGATGCCCTTGCGGAACAGCAATACCGTGAGGATAAAAATGGTACCGGTCACGATGCCGTTGGCGTCCACTCCCGCGGTGGCCAAAAAATCCTCCAGTTGCACGACGATGCCAGCGCCCAGAAGGCCACCCCACAGGGTGCCCATGCCGCCGAGGACGACCATCACCACGACTTTGCCCGAGGTCGTCCAATAGACCTCCTGGAGCGAGGCGAAGCCGTGGTTCGTCGAGAAGACCCCGCCTGCCAGGCCGGCTAGAAAGGCAGAGAGCACAAACACAACGATCTTGTATTGTCCGATGCCATATCCCAGCGACCGGGTGCGGTCCGGGTTCTCGCGAATCGCGACGATGACCCGACCGAACGGAGAGTGCACGATCCGCCAAGCCATGAACACACCCAGCATGATTACCGGCAGCGCGGCGTAATAAAAGATGAACGCATCGGACAGGTCCAGGCCAAAGAGTTCGCGCGGGATGCCCTGCAGCCCGTTCTCGCCGCCGGTCACCGAACGCCACTGGTTTGCCAGGTAATAGATCAATTGGGCGAAGGCGAGTGTGACCATGGCAAAGTAAATGCCGGTTTGGCGCACCGACAGATAGCCGATCGGTATGGCGATCAGCGCCGCCATGATGGCGCCACCGAGGATCGAAAGGTAGAACGGCACACCGAGGTGGATCGAAATGATTCCTGTCGTATAGGCCGACACTCCCCAGAAGGCGGCGTGCCCGAAGGACAATAGCCCGGTATAACCGAGCAGCAGATCAAGAGCGACGGCAAACAAACCCCAGGCGATCATGTCGGTGGCTACCGGCGGATAGATGAACCACGGCAACGCGAGTGCGACAATGATGCCGACGATTAGGAGCGCCCACCGCAACGGTGTCGGCGACCGCATGAGCCTTGAGATGATCACGAAATGCCTTCCTTGGCGCCGAACAGGCCGGCCGGTCGCAACAGCAGGACAAGGGCCATCAGGACGAACACCAAACTCTGAGACACCGATGGCAAGTAGAAGTTGCCGACCGCGGTCAGCATGCCGATGAGATAGCCGGCCGCAACGGAACCGAACACCGACCCCAGTCCGCCGATAACCACGACGGCGAACACGACGATAATCAAATCACCGCCCATGCCTGAGTTGACCGCTCGCATTGGCGCGGCAAGTACGCCAGCCAGCGAGGCCAACGCGACTCCGAATCCGAACACCGGTGTGATCCACCTGCTCACATTGATGCCCAAGGCGTTGGTCAACTCGGGCCGTTCGGTTGACGCACGGACGATCATGCCGACGCGGGTCCGGGTCAATACGAGCCATACGAGCACCGATAAGGCAATGGAGAAGACCAGCACGAACACCTGGTAGCGCGGATAGTTGAACAGGCCCAGGTTCAACGACCCGTTGAGCGCATCAGGTCGCGAATACGGCTGTGAAGAGACGCCATATTTGAGTCGTACGAGGTCTTGGAGGATAAGTGCCAAACCGAAGGTCAGCAAAAAATTGTAGAGCGGATCCAGGTGGGTGAGCCAGCGGACCATTGAACGTTCGATGATCATGCCGAACACCCCCAACGCAACCGGGACCAGCACGAGGGCGAGCCAAAAGTTGACGTTGAAGGTGTTCAGCGCGGTCAGTGCACCGAATGCTCCAAGCATGTAGAACGCGCCGTGGGCGAAGTTGACCACGCCCAGCATTCCAAAGATCACCGAGAGACCGAGGGCGAGCAGGGCATAAAAACTGCCGCTCACGAGGCCGGTGAAGACTTGCTGAAGCAATTCGTTCATGTGCGAGATCAGCCCATTGAGCAGCCGCTGTCAGCGACTGATTGGAAGGCGTCGTCGGCCGGGATGGTCTTGACGAGTTCGGTGAAGTCCGACTCCTCTTCCATATCGGCTTTCTCCTTGACTTTCACCAGGTAGGCGTCATGCGACAGGTTGTGGTCCCCGGCCCGGATGGTGCCGTTGCGGGCAAAGAAGTCATCGACCTTGTGGTCTTTGAGCTCGCCGTTGACCTTGTCGGCATTGTCGGTGCCGGCACGCTGAACGGCTTCGAGGTATTGCATGGCAGCCGAGTAGTTGCCCGCATGGTCGAAGGTCGGTCGATCTCCGGTCTTGGCCTTGAACTCATCGGCCCAGGCGCGGCTCTCCTTGTCGAGGTTCCAGAACCATGCTGTTGTGAACTGCGTCCCCGAGAGTGCGTCCACGCCGATCGAGGCGATGTCGGTGTCGAACATCAACCCGACAGCTAGATCGATGCCCTTCTTCTTGAGGCCGAACTCGTTGTATTGCTTGACGACGTTGACGAGGTCGCCGCCAGCCTGCATCGTGCCGAGCACATCCGGCTTGGGGTTGAGTCCGGGCGCCTTGGTCATGAACGTCGAGAAGTTGTCGTTAGGGAACGGTGTCGCGTCAGACTTGACGACGTTGCCGCCGGACTTCTTGATGGCCGCGACGAAGTTCTTGTTCATGTCCTGACCGAAGGCGTAGTCGGGGTAGATGATGTACCAGTTCTTGGCACCAGCCTTGGCTAAGGCAGCACCGGTGCCGTTGGCGAGCATGTACGTGTCGTAGCCATAGTGGTAGGTGTAGGCATTGCATTGGGCGCCGGTGAGCTCTGTCGTACCAGCTCCAACGTCGAAGAACAGTTTCTTTTTCTGCTTCGCGATGTTGGCCACGGCCAGTGCCGCCGAGGACGTTGGCACGTCGAAGATGGCGTCGACCCCGTCTCGGTCATACATCTGCTGAGCCTTGGTGTTCGCGATTTCGGGCTTGTTCTGGTGATCGGCTGAGACCACCTTGATCTTGTCGGTCACCGCCTTGTCGCCGTACTTCTTCTCATAGTCAGCGACCGCCATCTTGACGGCCTCGACGGAGTTCTTGCCCGCGAGGTCGGAGTAGACCCCTGACATGTCGGTGATGACGCCGAGGACGATCTCGTCACCACTGACCTTCGCGTCGCTCCCGCCGCCTGGTCCTGCGTTGCCGCAGGCAGCCATCGCGCTTGCAAGCGCAACGCTCGAAGCGATGGCGGTGATTTTCTTTAGTGCTTTCATGACAATCCTTTCTGGTCGGCTAGATGCCGAGGTATTCCAGGAGCTCGTGCTCCCGTTGCTTGACTTCTGAATTGGCCAACGTCTCCACGATGTGTCCATCGGCGATGAGATGGTGCCGATCAGCCAAGGTTGTGGCGAAGTGCAGGTTCTGCTCAATGAGCAGCACCGTGAGGCCGTCTTCTTTGACCGCGCGGAAGATGTCCCCGATCTGCTGGACCAGCAATGGCGACAATCCCTCGGTGGGTTCGTCGGCCAACAGCATTCTGGGCCCGGTGCGCAGGACGCGAGCGATCGCGAGCATTTGCTGCTCGCCGCCCGAAAGGTGGGAGCCGCGCTGGCGCCGACGTTCGGCCAGCACCGGAAACGACTCATAAATCTTGTCGGTCGACCAGCCCCCGGACTTGCCTACCGGCGGCAGGAGCAGGTTTTCCTCAACCGTGAGCGAAGCGTAGATGCCGCGATCGTCGGGCACATAGCCCAGACCCAGGCGTGCACGTTTGTGTGCTGGACGGTGCGAAATGTCGACGCCGTCGAGTTCGATCGTTCCCGACATTGAGCGGTGAATGCCCATGAGGCACCGCAACAGGGTGGTCTTACCGGCCCCGTTGCGACCGACGAGGGTCGCGATCTCACCCTCCTTGACATCGAAGGAGACATCGTCGAGGACACGCGCCTCGCCGTACCTGGCGAATACTCCGCTGACGTTAAGCAACGGAGGCGCCGAGGTAGGCGGTGATGACGCGCTGGTCATTGCGCACTTCGTCATAGGTTCCGGCAGCCAAAATCTTGCCGAACTGCAAGACGGTGACCTGGTCGGCGAGGCTGCCGACCACCTTCATATTGTGTTCGACCATGACGACCGTGCGTCCTTCGCGGATGCGTGCGATCAGGTCGATCGTGCGAGCGACGTCTTCGATGCCCATACCGGCAGTCGGCTCGTCGAGCAGCAGCAGTTTCGGTTGCAGGGCCAAGGCGAGTGCCAACTCGAGGGCTCGCTTTTGCCCATATGACAAGGTGCCGGCAACCTGGTGGGCGTGCTTGTCGAGGCCGACCTGTTGCAACAATGCATGTGCTTCCTCGCCATAGCCACGGAGCCGCTTCTCGGACCGCCAGAAACGCATGCCCAACCCGGCCCGACCTTGAATGGCCAGCTCGACGTGGTTCATCAGGGAAAGTTCAGCAAACAGGCTCGTAATCTGAAACGAGCGCGCAACACCGGTCTTGGCGATCTGCTCGGGCGTCATTGCCGTGACGTCGACGTCGTCGAGGACGATCTTGCCCGAGGACGGTTTGATGAACCCGGTGAGCAGGTTGAACAGCGTGGTCTTACCGGCCCCGTTTGGACCAACGAGCGCATGCATCGAGCCGGTCTCCACCTCCAGGTTCACCCCGTCGACAGCCCGGAAGCCATGGAAGTCCTTGGCTAGCTCGTGGGTGCTGATCATCGATGACGTCACCTCGCCAACGTTAGCGACGCGCGTCACAGTCCGACATGGGGCAACGGTCCATAATCATTGTCAATCATGTATGGAGTTGCGATACTATGTCCGGTTTGGGCTCGAGATTTGGTGCAGCCGCAGCGCAACCTGGAGCTCGAGCTGGCGCTCGGGCTGTTGCCAGTCAACGCCGATGAGCCGGCCGATTCGCTCGAGCCGCTGAGTGACGGTGTTCACGTGCACGTGCAGCAGGTCATGGGTGCGCGACAGGTTGCAACCGGCGGAGAAGTAGGTGCGCAGCGTCCCGAGCAGGTCGCTGCCACGACGAGCGTCATAGTCGATGATCGGCCCGATCATGGTGCCGATGAAGCCGTGGACGTCGGGGCGTTCGCCCAAGACGAGTCCGACGAATCCAAGTTCGGATGCAGCCGCACCGTCTCCGCTTCGACCAAGAGCCTGGAGAGTGCTCACACACCGGGTGGCTTCGGTATGGGCGGTGTTGATCGCCGGCAGCTCGGTCACCGGCCCGGCGGCGCCCACCGTCACCGGATGGCCGAGGATCTGCTTGAGTTCACGGGCCAATTCGCGAGCCGCCGCTCCCGGAGCCGTGCCGGCGACCACGAGCACGACCAGGCCGGCGAATGCGCCCGACAATCCACCGCGTTTAGCCGCGATGCCCGCGACGACATGGGCCAGTCGAAGCCTGTCTGCGCCGCCGGGGTCGATAACAAACACGGTCTGCGGCACCGACAGGTCATTGCCCAGGCGCCGTGCCCGTTCGGTCAACACGTCGATGTCCAGCGGACCCTCCCGCAGCATGTCGTCGAGCAGTTCACCGCGTACCTTGCCTTCAGCTTCCACACCCGAGCGCAAGGTGAGCATGAGCAGCGCAGTCACAACCGCGGCTCGCTCGAGGATGCGTTGATCGGCGTCGTCGAGCTCGCCGGTGCGTTGCAGCACCAGCGCGCCGAGATGTTGCGGCCCAGCGGTGATGGCGCACGCCCACCACGTCGTGTCTCCCACGCAGAGTTTGGCCGCGTGCCCACTGGACTGGGATTCGCCGATCAGATGGGACAGATCGGTGGCGGTGGGGCGCTGAACATCGCCGATCTCGCTGATCGTGCGACCTTCCTCGTCAAGCACGAGCAGCGGGCCGCCGATCACCTCAACGAGGGCAAGGGCGACATCCTCGACACCGCCGCCGCGCAACACGAGCTGGGCCATCCGGTCGTGGGCAGCCGATGCTCGTTCGACTGCCTCGCCGTGGTCGCGCAACAACACGTTGACGTCGCGAAGTTCGCGCAGCGCGATTCGCGTCTCGTCAAGCAGCCGCGCCTTGTCGATGGCGGCCGAGGCGTGGGCTGCCAACGAACCCAGCAGCGCCTCCTCAGACTGCGCGAACGGGCGCTTGCTGCGGTTGGAGGCGTACAGAACGCCGATGACACGACTGCCCAACCGAAGCGGAACACCCAGAATGGCCACGAGGCCTTCGTCGGCTACGGCACTGTCAATCGCGTGGGTGTGGTCGAAGCGCGAGTCCCCGAAGTAGCTCGATGTGGAGTAGGGCATCGCCATTTGGGCAACGCGTCCGCCGAGTCCTTCGCCCATCGCGAGCCGCACCTGCTGGAAAGCCGCCGAGGTCGATCCGTCGGTCACTCGCATATAGGTGTCGCCACCGTCGGGATCGTTCATGGTCAGGTAGGTGACATCGGTGCCAAGGACTTGGCGCGCCCGGTGGACGATCGCTTCGAGGACCGAATCGAGGTCGGTCAGGCGGGCCAGATCGTTGGCGGTCTCATAGAGGGCGGTGAGTTCGTTGCCGCGTCGTTGTTGGGCGAGCAGCTTTTCGCGCACACGGAGTGCGACGGCCTTGCCGCGCTCGAGTTGTTCGATGTCGGAGTCGGATTCGCCACGCGCACGGGCCGCCAGTACCGGGCCCTCATACTCGATCGCGGCGGCGTCGGCTTCGAGCAGCGCAAGATAATCGGTCCACATGCTCCCGATTGTGTCCTGCGCGTGGAGCGATGGTCGAGTGGGCAGGTGCGTCAGTGCGCGGTCCATCCGCCGTCCATGACCATGGAGGAGCCGGTTACGGCATCGGCGGCCGGGCTGCATAGGAACGCCGCCATGTCGGCGACCTCCCACGGTTCGAGCATCCGCTTGAGCGCGGGGCGCTCGAGGATCACCTGCGTGAGCACATCATCGGCACTCATGTTGCGAGCCTTGGCTTGGGCATCGATCTGGTTTTCGACGAGCGGGGTGCGGACATAGCCGGGATTAATGCAGTTGGAGGTGACGCCATGGGCTGCCGACTCCAGTGCGGTCACCTTCGACAGCCCTTCGAGTCCGTGTTTGGCTGTCACATACGCCGCTTTGTATGGCGATGCGACGAGTCCGTGCACCGATGAGATGTTGATGATTCGGCCCCATTGCTTTTCATACATGTGCGGCAGTGCATGGGCGATGAGCCAGAAGGGCGCCTCGAGCATGACGCGCAGGATCGCCGAGAACGTCTCGTGCGGGAATTCGGTCAGTGGGGCGACGTACTGGACGCCCGCGTTGTTGACGACGATGTCGATTGCCGGGTCGAGGTCCACCAGGAAGGCCGGGTCGCCGAGGTCAACTATTAGCGCTTCGCCGCCGATTTCACGGGCTGCCTCAGTCGCGCCGGCTTCGTCGAGGTCGAGCACCGTCACCTGGGCGCCGGCTTCGGCGAGCCGCTGCGCGCAGGCCCGCCCGATGCCACTCGCCGCGCCCGTGACGAGTGCGCGTCGACCATTCAGATCCAGCTCGTGCGAGGTTGCCATGGTGTCGAACCTACTCAGCCACGTCGTTGTCGAACACCGATGAGTCAAACATATTGACTCGGCACTTCATGGCTGTCAGCCACACCTGTCCGCGCAGCAGGTGATTTAGCCCGTGTTGTTGCCGCGTCCACTGTCCCCTCGACACGTCCCCACCCACCCCGTCGCCACCGCCAACCGCGCCGTCGGTTTACCACGTGCCCGTGGTGTTTATGCACTGCCCGAGTGTTGCAACACGTGGGCAGTGTATGAAAACCCGCGGCGGTAGACGCGGCGGTCCTGCGGCCGGTTATCACCGACAGGCGCGGGCTTGTCCTCCTGGCTGGCTCAGGTCTTCACGTACAGCGAAAAACCGCTCGCCCGTGAGCGCCTAACGCATCCAACTCCGGATGATGAACGGTTCAGCACCGGTGATCAGTAGTTCACGCGGGCAAGTCCACGACAGCAGCTGGATCGCTGTCGCGGAGGCGCACACGGCTGCCCGGCGCGAGCACTCGCGCTCTAGCAGCGAGTACGAGCAACAACTCGCCACAGGCGCGATCACCACCATCCACGAGCTCCAGCTGGCTTGTCATTACCGTTGCTCTACCGACGCCGGATCGACTTCGGCAGGCGTCTTAGAACCGAAGCGCCACACCACCACGGCGATGACACCGACGCTCACGAGAAACGCCATTGAGGTGTTCGTACCACCCAGCAGCGGATCCGAGAACCCGATTTGGACACGCAGGAGGGCCGCGGCGGCCAAACCGACGACAGCAGCCACGAGAGCAAACGCATACGTGCGGGTCAATCCCGCAGCCAGCAGCGACAATCCGCACACCAGCAGCACGACAGATCCGGCGAGATTGTATGTACCCAGCCCGAACGACAACCCCGGCCCACCGAACTGAGCTCCCGATGCCGCAAATACACCATCACCAGAGGAGCGGATCAGCACAATGATCGCCTCGATCGAGACAACGACACCCCAGACGAGGGCGAGTAGCCTGACCTTGGATGGCCCATGACGCCTCGATCGCAGCGCGTCGACTGCAAGAACACTGCCAGCGGCACTGAATAGCAGCATTACGTGCACGCCGATCATCAGCCAATACGCCCACGGCCACTCACCGGGTGTCGAGGCAACCGAGAGGCCGATCGCCAACGACTGTGCAATACCCATGAGAGCTGCCAGCCGCACGAAGGCGCCGGTGAGGAGGAGCACCGCCAGGGCAGTCTCGACGGCGAGCACGGCCCAACCGAACGCGGTGAAGTTCGGAAGCACCGCATGCTCGACGACCCAACTGAACGGCGGAAACACCGGGTGATCGACAGCATCCTTGGTGAAACCATAAATGCTCTTGCCAGAATTCTGACCGAAGTCGGGCGGTCGTTTCCAGGCCACGTTGTAGAGCCACATCAGACCAACGAGGATCCGTACGGCAGCGCTGGCCCAGGCATCGCCGCGGGATCGCTTCTCATCTGCTGGTGCCAAAAGCCATCTGACGGCATTCATTTCTGCCCCCGCGCCGGGAGAGTCGCGCACTGCGAGTTGGTGGCGCACGACAATGCGTCTAGTGAAATACCCATGGCAAAGTCCCTTCGTCACGCCGGATTCCGCCGTTGATCAGGGAACCCGTCATGTCACCCCGGAAATTCCAGTCTCGTCAAAAACAGGTGGGGTGAGTCCTTGTGAGCGTAAACCACATCGAGCGGCCCCACCACTGCAAACGCCGTCGTCGGTTTACCACGTGCACGTGGTGTTCACGCACATCCCACGTGTTGTAACACCGGGGCAGTGCATGAAAACCCCGGGTAGTAGTGCGGCGCGCCCCGCCCCGAACGTCAGGAGTTTTGCAACTGCCGGTGGTGGGCGGCGACAACGTCGGGGTGTGCGCGCAGTCGTGCTTTGAGAATGTTGTGGCCGAACTCATCGAGTATCGGGTTCGACTCGTCCAAGGTGATGCCGGGCGCAGCCGCCGCCAACTCCGGCGGCAAAACGACCTTGGGGAATACCGCTTCGAGTGCTGGGTTGTGAAAGTAGGGCACTGATATCCGGTCGGTTCCCGGCTCAGGGGCAAGCACCCGATGCTTCGTCGCCTTGAGGTAGCCGTCGGTCGACCATTCCAACATTTCACCGATATTGACGATCAGCGCACCTTCGATCGGCGGCGCATCGAGTGTTTGGCCGTCGTGTTCGATTTGAAGACCTGCCTTGCCCGGCTCGACCAGGAGCAGTGTTAACACGCCGGGGTCGTTGTGCCATCCCACGCCCTGCGTCGTGCCACCGGACATCCGCCCCGGATAGCGAACGATTTTGGTCAAGGTGGCGGGACGGTCACCGAAAGCGCTGTCGAAGACCTGACGATCCTGACCGAGCGACTCCGCCCACTCGGCCAACAGTCGGTCGGCCACTTCACCCATTGCATCGTTCCAACGGTCCACGACCTGCCGGAGCTTGGGCAACGCGGCGGGCCACTGGTTCGGACCCTGCAGCACGTTGTATGCGCGGTCATCTGGTCCGTGCGGCAACGGGTTTCGTTCGGGGCAAATGTCGATCTGCTCGCGCCAGTCGACCTTGCCCTGGGTGAGTTCGCCACCCACGCGGTTGTAGCCACGAAAGTAGGGGCTCTTCACCATTTCGATTTCCAGCTTGTCGGCCTCGGGAAGCGCGAAAAACTCTCTCGCCACGTCCACAATTTCTTCCATCAACTCCGGGTCGACGCCATGGCCGACTAGGTAGAAGAAACCAAAGTCGTGGGTCGCGCAGCGCAGCGCGGTCCGGAATTCTTCGGCTGTCGACCGGTCGGCCGCCTTCTGAAGATCCAGGACGGGAAGCCGTTGAGTTTTCGACACCCTGCAAGTGTATGGA
>JBBSRT010000026.1:0-13291 GCA_038242765.1 Propionibacteriales bacterium | reverse complement strand
GTCGGCATCATTGACGGCGTACCCATGCTGGATTTGCCCTATGTCGAGGACGTGCGCGCCGAAACCGACATGAATGTTGTCATGACCGGCGGCGGCAAATTCATTGAGGTGCAGGGCACAGCCGAGGGGGCTGCTTTCGACCGATCGGAGCTCGATTCGCTGCTGGCGTTGGCCGAGAAGGGCTGCGCAGATCTGACCCGCTTGCAAAATGAGGCGCTCGGTCAATGAGGATTGTGCTTGCCTCACGCAACGCCAAGAAGATCGCCGAGCTGCAGCGCATCCTGGCGCCACAGATCCCTGACATCGAAGTGCTCGGTCTCGACGAGGTCACCGCGTTTGACGAACCCGCCGAAACCGAATCCACTTTCGAAGGCAATGCGCTCATCAAGGCGCGTGCCTGCCTTGAAGCGACCGGTCTTCCATCACTCGCGGACGATTCAGGTCTGTGCATTGACGCATTGAACGGTATGCCCGGGGTATTATCAGCGCGCTGGTCTGGTGCCGGCGACCAGGCAAACAATGAGCTGGTCCTCAACCAGATCGCTGATGTTCCAGATGGACGGCGTGTGGCGCAATTTCGCTGCGCTGTCGCGTTGTGTACGCCGGCGGGTGCGCAGATCGTGGAGCGTGGTGTGATGCGCGGCCGCATGTTGCGCGCGGCCCACGGTGAAGGCGGCTTCGGCTACGATCCGCTGTTCGTGGCCGACGATCCGCGCGGCCAAAACGAGGCCCATACGTTGTCGACCGCCCAGCTCACACCGCAGGACAAGGACGCGATTAGCCATCGCGGCAAGGCGTTGCGCGCCATCGCCCCACACATCGCGTCGGTCCTTTAAACCCCGCTCGCGGATTCTGGGCTGTCAGACCGAGCCGGCGAAACCGTGTTGGCGCCATGCTTCGAAGACAGCGATTGAGGCGCAATTGCCCAGGTTCATTGACCGGCGCCCCGCCAACATGGGCAGCCGCAACAACCCGGTCACATGGGCGTCGCTCAGTACGTCTTGCGGTAGGCCGGTCGGCTCAGGGCCGAACATCAACACGTCGCCGCGTCGGTAGTCGATGTCGGTGTAGGGCGTTGTCGCGCGTGCGGTGAAGGCGAAGACGCGTGCGGGCATCAGCACCTTCCATGCCGCGTCGAGATCGGCGTGAACGGTCGTGGAGGCCAGGTCATGATAATCGAGGCCGGCGCGTTTGAGGTGTGCGTCGCTCAGCTCGAAGCCGAGCGGCTCGACGAGGTGGAGTTCTGCACCGGTCGCGGCGCTCAGACGTATGGCGTTGCCAGTGTTGCCCGGTATGCGTGGCTCAAAGAACAGGATGCGGAACATAGAATCGTTACGGTAGTCGATCAACTGGTGGGTGCGAGGTCGAGCGCTCGTTGGGCAAAGGGGACAGCCGTTTCGCGATCTGCGGCGATCAACCCGATGCGGGTGCGTCGGTCGAGCAGATCGCTGACATCAAGCGCACCTTCGTGTTGCACGCCCCAAATGAGTTCGGCCATCGTCACCGAGATCGTGTCACTGACAGGCTTCAACAGCTCGGGGTCGCTGGCAAGCAGAGCTGCTTCTGCCCCGTAGCGCCGAATGAGACGCTCAGGCACCCTGCCCTCCAGCGCAGCTGCATCCGACGCGCCGACAAGAGGCAGTCGCTTCGTGCGACACGGTCCGGCGTGCAAGCCACGGCTGCGCACTGCCGCATCGACGGCGTCCTCGGCCATCTTGCGATAGGTCGTTAGTTTGCCGCCGACCACGGTGATGACGCCATCGGATGAGTGCAACACCGCATGGGCGCGGGAGAGGTCAGCGGTCTTGCCGTCGTCGGCCCGCAGTGGCCGCAAACCGGCGTAACTGCCGACGACGTCGTCTCGGTGCAGTCGGCGTTGCAGCACGCTGCTGATCGTGGTGAGCAGGAAGGTGATTTCTGCTTCGGTAGGTTCGGGCACATCGGGAATGTCGTTGCCGGCAGGTTCATCGGTGAGGCCGACGTAGACGAGTCCGTCGGGCTGGGGGAGTGCAAAAACGTAGCGGTTGGGCTCGCCGGGCACCGGCGCGGTGAGCGCAACGGAGGGATTGCCCAGCGTCTGGGACCGCAGCACCAGGTGGGTGCCGCGCGAAGGGCGAAGAGCGATGCCCGAAACGAGGTCACCGGCCCATACACCTGCCGCGTTGATGACCACGCGGGCCTTGATGGAGGCGGTGTTGCCGCTGAGTTCATCACGAATCATGGCGCCGTCGCCGTGAAGTTCGGTGACTCGGCAGCGGGTGAGGATTCGTGCGCTGTTGGCGGCGGCCGTCCGGGCGATCGCGGTGACGAGGCGTGCATCGTCCTCGAGTTGGCCGTCCCAGGACAGCAGACCGCCGCGCAATCCGTCGCGTTTGATTCCGCGGGCCATACGCATAGTCTCCACGCGGCTTAGTCTGCGTGGTCGCGGCAGGACTCGCCGCGGTGTATGGGCACTGGCGCGCAACACGTCGCCGGCATAAAAGCCCGCCTGGTTGATGGCTCCTGTCAAGGGGGAGACCTCGGCCGTCAGCGGCAACAGCATCGGCAGCGGACGCACCAGATGTGGGGCCGTGGAGGTCATCAGGATGCCTCGTTCGACGGCACTCTGGTGCGCAATACCTACCTCGAGCCGTGCCAGGTAGCGCAAGCCGCCGTGTACGAGTTTGGAACTCCAGCGCGAGGTGCCGAAGGCAAGGTCGTGTGCATCGACGGCAACCACGGACAACCCACGCGACGCCGCATCCAGTGCCACCCCAGCACCGGTGACTCCGAGGCCGACCACCAATACATCGACAACCCGCCTGTCTGTGGCTTCGGCCAGCTCACGCTCACGGCGCCCGGCGTTGAGCGAGGAACTACTCATGGTTCGAGGTACTTGCGCACCATCAGGGCGAACTCGTCGTCGAGTTGCGCGGCGCTCACGTCGTCGACCATGGTGTGCGCGGACAAGGCATGGCCATGGGCCGCTAGCAACACGCCGCGCGCCAGCAGCGTCGGGCTGCCTTCGCGGATGCGTCCGGAGCGCTGTCCCTCGAGGAGTCCGCCTTCGACGAGCGTAAGGAGCGCGTCCTGCGTGCGGCCCCGCCGTTTGAGCAGATAGGGCAGGAGCACGTCGGGATCGACGTCGACAATTTTGTGGAAGAGCGGGTTCTGTCGCAGTGCCTTGATGATGTTGACGACCGAGGCGGCGATGCGCTCCGGTGACCGGGGTTCACCGGTGTCGTCGGTCAGTATCGTGGCCGCTACGTCAAGCCATTCGCGTGTCATCAGGTCCGCCAGAAGTGCACGCATGTCCGGCCAGCGACGATATAACGTCATCCGTGAGACCTCGGCGCGACGTGCCACGTCGGTCAGCGTCGTACGGGTGACCCCGACGGCAAGAATGCCTGCGCGCGCAGCGTCAAGGTAATGGTCATCGGTCGCGATGTTACATACAGGCATTATGTGTCACACTGTAACAGGTGAAGACTCCTATGCATTGGTCCCGATGGGGCGACCCCGCTTTGGCGAAGCCGCTTTCCGATGACGTTCGCGTCCTTGTCACCGGCGCGCTCGGCTTGACCGCGGCAGTTGATGACGGCGTGCAACTGGACGCTGTGGACGTGCCCGAACACCGGCTGCCCGAGGCTTTCGTGCACGCGATTGTTGCTGTGAGCGGTGCCGACAACCTGCGTCGTGATGCCGAAGCGCGAATTCGTCATACGCGGGGCAAATCCACGATCGACCTGTTGAAAATGAGGTCCGGCGATGCAAGCGATGCACCCGATGCGGTGATCCTGCCGCGTTCCCACGATCAGGTCGAAAAGGTTATTGCTCTTTGTGTCGAGCACCATGTTGCCCTCATCCCGTTCGGCGGCGGTACCTCCGTCGTTAGTGGTCTCACCGCCGATGCGCAAGATTTCCAGGGCGCGGTGGCCCTTGATATCGCCGGACTTGATCAACTCATCGAGATCGACAAGGTGTCGCAAACCGCTCAACTTGGTGCGGGGCTTTTGGGTCCGGCAGCCGAAGCGTTGCTCGCAGCTCACGGGTTCACCCTCGGCCACTTCCCGCAATCATTTGAATATGCCTCGATCGGGGGTTTCGCCGCGACCAGATCGAGCGGCCAGGCTTCTGCAGGGTATGGACGCTTCGACGATCTCGTCGTCGGTCTCACGGCAGCAACACCGATCGGCATTCTTGACTTGGGGCGGGCTCCGGCGACTGCAGCAGGCCCGGACATGCGGGAGATTGTGTTGGGATCTGAAGGCGCCTTTGGTGTCATCACCTCGGTGACGGTGCGCGTCCGTCCAATTCCCGAACAAAAAATATATGAAGCGTGGCGGTTTTCGTCATTCGAGGAAGGTGTCACCGCCTTGCGGACGTTGACGCAGCGTGGCCAGACGCCGTCCATAGTGCGTTTATCGGACGAGGCAGAAACGTTCGTGGGTTTGGCAAAACCGAACGAGGTTGGCGCTCTGGGATCAACAGGATGTCTGATGATCACCGGCTACGAGAACACCGCCGACCAGGTCGCATCCCGCCGAGCTGAAGTGACTCAGGTCCTTGAAGATCTGGGAGGTGTCAACCTCGGCGAGGAAGAAGGTAGGGCATGGGCCGATGGTCGGTTCCACGGGCCTTACCTACGCGACTCGCTGCTTGATGCTGGCGTGCTGGTTGAAACGCTTGAAACCGTCACCTTTTGGTCCAACATGGCGAACGTCTATGGCGCCGTCCGCGACGCTTTGACTCAATCGTTGTCGGCCAAAGGGACTCCGCCTCTCGTGTTGTGCCACATCTCGCATGTCTATGCCACCGGTGTCTCGTTGTACTTCACCGTCGTGGCGAAGGAGAATGCCGATCCACAAACCCAGTGGACAGATGCCAAAGCGGCTGCATCGACCGCCCTGACCGACGCTGGCGCATCAATTACCCACCATCATGGAGTGGGCAGAGACCACAAGCCGTGGCTCGAAAAAGAGATCGGTCCAGTTGGGGTGGAGATTCTGCGCGCAATCAAGGCGCGGCTTGACCCCACGGGGATCCTCAATCCAGGAGTATTGATCCCATGAGGTCATTCCATCTGTTCGTCAACCCGGCTTCGGGGAGCGGATCTGCCACGGTCGCCGGTGTAGCCGTAGCGCGGCAGCTCCGCGCGGCCGGCGCACAGGTGGCACTGACCCACAGCACCGGCAAGGCCGAATGCCAACAACTGGTCGCCGATGCGATTGGCCATGGCACGATACCGGTGGCGGTGGGTGGTGATGGGATGTTGTCGTCGATGGCTGGCGCCGTGGTCCACGCCGGCGGCACCATGGGCATCGTGGCCGGCGGTCGGGGTAATGATTTTGCGCGCCAACTGGGGTTGCCTACGGAGTCCGAGCACGCCGGACGCGTGCTCCTGGAGGGGACACCACGCACCGTCGACGTGATCGACGCGGGAAGCACGATCGTTGTGGGCAGCGTCTATGCCGGCGTCGACTCACTTTCGTCGCAGATCGCCGACAACGCGCGGTTCATGCCGCGCGGTATGCAATACCCCTACGCCGCGATGCGAGCATTGGCGACGTTCAAGCCGTCGACGTACACCATCACTGTCGATGGAATCGTCCATACCTATGATGCCTTCACCACCGTGGTGGCCAACTCGGGCTATTACGGCTCAGGCATGCACATCGCACCAGCGGCAACCGTGGATGACGGCGTTCTTGACGTCATCATCATCAAAGCCGCTTCTCGATACCGGCTGATGAGATTTATGCCGAAACTGTATGACGGTTCGCACGTCGACACCGATGCGGTGGTCGTGCTGACCGGCCGTGAGGTCTCGATTGAGGCAAGCGGACCGGTTGCGGCATACGGCGACGGCGAATACATCACAGCGCTGCCGGTGACGGCAAAAGCCCTACCAAAAGCGCTCAATATTCTGTGCTGAAAAACGCTTGGAGCCCGGACTGCCTGAGCGCTATCCTGTGCCGATGGAAACCATGACGTCGGCGGTAGTCTCGGCTGCTGAGCCAGCACGAATCGAAGCAGTCCGACGCTACAACATTTTGGACACGCCGCCCGATGGTGCCTTCGACCGGGTCACGGCGTTGGCTGCCGCCATCCTTCGTGCGCCAATTTCTATCGTCAGCATCGTCGACACGGACCGCATCTGGTTCAAATCTCACCATGGACTCGACGCTCAGGAGACGACGCGGGATCTCGGATTGTGCGCTTCGGCGATTTTGCAGGATGAGCCGTGGCTTGTTTCTGATGCGGCGACCGACCCTCGCGCCCTTGCGAACCCGCTCGTTGCCGGCGAGATGGGACTCAGGTTTTATGCCGGGGTGCCGCTCAAGACCCAGGACGGTTTCAATCTCGGTACGTTGTGCGTCATCGGTATGGAGCCTCGAACCCTTACCGACGGCGAGGTTGAGATTCTGGAGAACCTGGCCGCGATCGTCGTCGATGAACTCGAGTTGAGGCTTTCGTCGCGGCGGGTGCACGAACTCGAGGTGCAGCGCAGACAATTAGCCGAGACCGATGCGGAGTCTTATCGGCGGGTATCGGAAACGTTGCAAGAAGGCCTCGAAAGTAATCGTGAGATCGGTAAGGCGCTTGGCTTGATGATGGGGTTGCAGAAGATCTCTGACATCGAGGCCTTCGAGGCTATGCGCAAGGCGTCGCAGGACATGAACATCAAGATTCAGCAGATGGCCCGCGAACTGCTCGAGCATCACAATAGTCGGGGTGCTTGAGTTCCCGGTCGTGTCACGTGGCCCGGACGACGCCCATCATGCCGCGATCTTCGTGGTCGAGGATGTGGCAGTGGTAGACGGTACGGCCGCCGAAGTCGTCGAAGGCGATCCGAACGGTGACCTCGCCACGGGCACGGACATTGATGACATCGAGCCAGATACTTCCGTCTACCGGCTTGCCGTTGTCTGCGACGATCTGCATCGGCCAGACGTGCAGGTGGAACGGATGGTCCATCGTGCTGTCGTTGCGGATGGTCCACTCCTCGATGCTGCCGACCTTGACGCTCTGGTCGACGCGGGTGGCGTCGAACTCTCTCCCATCGAACGTGAAGCTCATCGAGTCCGAGTCGCGGCCCATCATGGAGCCGCCCATACCCATCTGGAAGGTCAGCACACGGTTGCGCGAGATTTCTGACTCTCGCAGGTCGAGCGGTGTGCGTTGGCGAGGTAGCGGTGCAAGCTCTGATTGATCCGTCCCGCGCACCTCAAGCGCGGCCAGATCAACGGGGCCACCCCTGCTCGATGGCGAGCCGCCGCCCATCATGCTGCCCCTGTCAAAGGCCTGGCTGCGCACTACGCTGCGACCTCGCCGAGTGGTTACGACCAGATCGGCGCGGTTTCCAGGCGCGAGCAGAATGTCGTGGACTGCCAGCGGTGTCGCCAGCCGGCCCGAATCGCGGCCGAGCAACTCCATCTGCTGGCCATCGACACGCAGCGAGAGATACCTGGCGCTGCACGCGTTGACTACCCGCCAGCGTTCCCGATCCCCGGGACGGGCTCGAAGGGTGGGAACGCGCTGGCCGTTGACCAGTACCAGACGTCCTTCCCGGCCCATCATTTGCTCCATCGTGGAGGGAATACGGATGTCTCCGCCGGCATCCAGGCTGATGTCCGAGACGACCATGATTCGCTCACGTGAGACCGGAAGCGATTCGGCGTCCTCGACGATAATCGCGCCGTAGAGGCCTCCGAACACCTGGCGGGCGACGATGCCGTGGTGGTGCGGGTGATACCAGTAGACGCCGGGCGGATGATCTTTGGGCAGGCGGTACTCATAGGAGAACGAATCGCCGGGCTCAACAACCACAAACACGTTGTCGCTATTACCCTCCGGCGAGACATGGAGGCCGTGGACGTGAAGATTGGTCGGCTCGTCGAGCTGGTTGACAAGTTCGATGCGCAACGTGTCTCCAGCTCTGACTCGCAGGGTAGGTCCGGGAAGTCCGCCGTTGTAGCCGAGTGTCGTGGCTTCGCGCCCACCTACCTGATGTGAACCTGACGCTGCTTTTAAGCGCACATCAAGCGAGCCGGCCTCGCTTCGAAGCACGGACGGTTCTGTCAGGGCGGCGCCCGTTTGTGTGTCCAACATTGAGGGCGAGCGCTGCCAGAGAAGACCGCTCGCGCCGACGGCCGTGCTGAGTAGCCCGAGGCCACCCAGGGTGAGTGCGGTTCTGCGGTCGATCGGCTGCATCAGTCGCGGCGCTCGAGAACGCGCAGACGTTCCTGGTATTCCTGCGTTGACAACTCACCCCGGGCGTACCGCTCGTCCAACAACCGCTTTGCCTGCGGCTCGACTGTGCCCTCGGCACGATTCGATGCGTCAGAACTGCCGACACCGCCCCCGACTACTCGCACCACGACCACCACGAGCAGGATCAGGCCCAACACCATGAGTAGACCGAAAAAGAACATCGAGCTACCCATCGCAAATCCGTTGCCCATCATGGTGACCCCTTACCTTTACCGACCGGTCGATAATCGACACGGGTATACCTCACGGGGGTATACAACTAGCGTACGTGGCTACGAACCGGATTAAACACATGCTCGGTGTCGACCGCTTGCTGTCGGTCGATATTGTGGGCCCGTGACTCAGCGAGGGAGTAGCAGACGGGCCGTGGGGATGCGCTGTCTCTTGCTGATGATTTGCGGCGGCATCGTCCTCGGAATGTTCGGAATGCACAGCCTTACCCAAGATCACGCGGTGGCATCGAACCAAGTGTCGGTCGCCTACGAACCTTCCATAATGGTGACCGCAGTTACGGCACAGCAGACGTTGTCGTTGTCCTCGGAGCACGGCGATGACCATCGTGACTCGACGGTCGCCGCCGATCACTGTGGCATGTTGTGGATCTGTTTGCTGGCGATCGCAGCGGGGTCGGCGTTGTTGTGGTTCCTTCGATCACCAAGTGGTCGGCGGCCGATTACCCAACTGAAGCGGGTTGCCACCGTCGGCAGAGTGTTCATACAGACCGTATTTCGGCCACCACCGGATCTGATCAGTCTTTCCATCCTGAGGTGCTGAGTAGTTCTGCGCCGTCGCCAGAACAGTTGACGGCACGCAGACCTATCTACTCAACCCAATCAGGAGACATATACATGAAGAAATCAATCCTCGCCATGGCTATTGGCGTGGCCGGACTCGTGCTTGCCGCATGCGGCAACAGTGCCGACAACACAGCCGCAAGGACGGACTTCAACAAGGCCGATGTGGCATTTGCGCAACAAATGGTTCCGCATCACCGCCAAGCAGTTGACATGGCCGAACTCGCCGGCAGTAGGGCCAAAAACCCTGAAGTCAAAGCGCTGGCCACTGACATTGAAAACGCTCAAGGGCCAGAGATCAAAACGATCACGGGCTGGCTCAAGGAGTGGAACAAGCCAGTTCCCGACGACATGACCGGTATGGATGATTCGATGCCCGGGATGATGTCGACACAGGACATGGACACGTTGAAGGCCATGTCGGGTGCGGAGTTCGACAACGCGTTTCTGACGATGATGATCGCGCACCATGAGGGAGCCGTTGACATGGCTCAGACTGAACTCGACGAGGGGAAGAACCGCGACGCGACTGACCTGGCCAGGGTCGTGCAGTCGACGCAGAAGGCCGAGATCGACACGATGAAGAATCGATTGAAGCAATGAACTGGCGATTGGGAGTATTGGTCAGTGTTGTGATGGTGGCACTGGTTGGCTGCTCGGCCACCCCAGACGATGGGCCTTCATCACCCGAGGGAATCTCGCATATCCATGCGCTCGTCACTAATCCGGCCGATGAGTCGCTTCTGGCGGCGACGCATGAGGGTGTCTTCCGCATCGAGGACGGGGTCGCAAAGCGAGTAGGAACCGGACGTCAAGACACCATGGGCTTCGCGGCCCGCGGTCCGGACTCCTTTTATGCCAGTGGCCACCCGGCACCCGACGACGGCGGGCCACCCCACCTGGGTCTCATCGCCTCATCAGATGGTGCCAAAACGTGGACCACGGAGTCGATGGAAGGCGAGGCCGACTTCCATGCGTTAGCCCCGACTGAAGAGGGCGTATACGGTTTCAATTCGGTGACTTCACAACTCGTGCATTCAGTCGACGGCCGCAACTGGACCGATCTGATCGGCGGCAACTTCTATGACATCGCCACCGATCCCAAAGACCTCAAGAAGCTGCTCTTGACCACGCCCGACGGTTTACAAACCTACGAGCGTGGTGGCAAACCTCGGACCGTGCCCAAAACAGCCGGCATTGCATTAATCGAATGGCTCAGTGATGGAACGATCGTCGGGTTGAAGGTCGACGGACGAGTTGTCACCTCCACCGATGGTCATCGTTGGACAGCATCGGGCGAGGTGGCCGAGGGAGATGTCCAAGCACTCGGCGCCAACGGCGACACGATCCAGGTGGCCACGACGACCGGCATCTACACCTCTGATGATGACGGCAAGACGTGGAAGCGCATCCTCGAAATCGGGTGAGGAGCGCCAGGCACCGACGGATGGCCGCACGCCGACGCCCCAGCAACCACCTGAGACACGATCGGTTGGGATGTCCAATGAACAGCGTCAATCATTGGTGACCCTGCCGTCCCCTACATCGATGAAGACAACTACGCCCAAACCGAGCACTCAATTGCCAAAACCTATCCGCGTGGCAGGTAACGGCGAGTTTGCGAGGGCCGTAGGCACAACCGAGCGAGTCGGCGATGGAGCCTTGACCATCTACCGGGTCGAGGTCGAACGCGAACTGCCCTGGAAGTCGTCAGAGATTGCTACCGCAGTAGATGCAACACTCGCCGACGACCGAGGATGGATTCGCGCCGGTCACGCTTTCCAACGCCATCCAGATGCCCAATTACGCATCGTTGTCGCGACGCCGAAGACCGTTGATCGACTGTGCGCACCCCTCAAAACCCGTGGTGAAGTCTCCTGCCGGAACGGCAATGTTGTCGCGATTAACGCCAAACGTTGGCAGTATGGCATCGACGCATACTCGAGCCTTGATGGCTATCGCCGATACGTCATCAATCATGAGGTAGGACACGCCCTCGGGTATGGCCATCGCCGGTGCGTTCGGGGCGGAGAATTGGCACCGGTCATGCAACAGCAGACCCTCTCGCTGCAGGGGTGCCGCGCCAACCCCTGGCCGACCGTGGACGAAATCCAATGACAAGGGCAGACCGCTCTGGTTTGTCTTGAACGGATAACCAAAGTTCAAAGACCTTCTGACTCAGGTTCACGCTGTTCAATCTGATCCGTGCCCGGGTCGCACCAGCGCGCATCCGGCCTGCCCGCATTGTGGCGAGGATTACCCAAGCGGTCGTACGGCGACGCAATTCGGCCGAGTGGAGGTCTAGAATGGTTACTCGGTCTATGCTGGCGGGGTGATGGACCACATGTCCTTTGAGCTTCTGGGCGCGACCATCGTGGCGTATGGCCGCGCAAAATCGCGCCCGCTGGATAGGTTCGCTCGAGCAGCCGGGCAGGACGCGGTTTGCCTGTCCGGAGTGTGGGGTGGAGTTGTCGGCCTATGACCATGCCGGGGAGAGTACTTGGCGGCATCTGGACAGTTGCGTCGTCTTGACCTTCCTGCATGCTGGCGCGCCACGGGTCAAACGTGCCGAGCTACGGCTCTACCCGGCCACGCCATGACCCGCGAGCTTCCCGAAAGAGCCGTGATAAAAGCGCTGCTCGGACTGGCGCTCCTCGCTTTCATACTGGGCTCGCTTCATGCGTTTTCGGTACTGCTGCTGCCGATGGAGACGGAGTTCGATGTCTCGCGCGGCGCGGCAAGTATGACCTATTCCATCGCGCTGATTGCTCTGGCCGCTGCGGTTCTCACAGGCTACAAGTTGTACACCCGCATAGCGCCGCCCGCCTATGTCGTGATGACGGGCACACTGGCAGCGGCGGGCTGCGTGCTGGCCGCTCTCAGTCCGTCCACGGCACTTGTCTGGCTTGGCTTCGGTCTGATTTTCGGTGCCGCGAACGGCTTAGGCTATGGCTATGCGCTTCAGTTCTCGGGTCGTGCTGTCCCTGAACGCAAGGGATTTGCAATGGGAATCATCACGGCCGCATACGCCCTTGGGGCGGTGATATTCCCGGTTCCATTGCGGATCGCTATTGAAACCGGCGGATGGGTGACAGCGCTGCTCTTTCTGGCAGTTTGTCTGTTGTTGTTTTCCGTGCTGAGTGCATTGACACTTTCACGGGCAGGGATAACCTATGGCGCGAACGCTGAACCACCAGGCCGTATTGCCAGGGGTACCGGGAAGCAGATCGCGTGGCTCTGGCTCAGCTATTGTGGTGCAGTCACAGCGGGGCTCATGGCGATCGGACAAGCTACGGGTTTGGCCGCATCTGTTGGAAGCGGCACTTTCTGGATTGTCGCGGCACCAATTGCGGTCGCATCGGCGAATATGATCGGCAGCCTGCTGGCTGGCATTCTCGTCGACAGGATGGGCGGTCGATCCGTTTTGTCATTTCTTGCGCTGATTTCGGCGGTCGCATTGCTGACGATGGCAATCGCATCCCATCTGACAACAACCATGATCGGGTTGGCGATTATCGGGTTTGCCTATGGTGGAACCATTGTTGCGTATCCGGCATATATTTCCGAACGCTATGGAGCGATCACGGGAACCGTTGTCTATGCGCGTGTGTTTACCGCCTGGGCCGCGGCCGGCCTATTAGGTCCAGCCGGAGCTGGATTATTGTTTGATCGCTACGGAAATTATTGGCTGGCTTTGATGTTGGCGGCCGTTGCCGCGGCAGGTTCGCTTGTCTTGCTCAAGGTGAAAATCCGGGGTTGATCGACGAATGTTATCGAGATTCGCGTAGATAACAATCTCGCTGTTTCCAGACCCGTTGGTGTGATTGCGTGTTCCTCAGTAACCCGTCTGACCACGAGAACTCGAGCCATAAAGATGCAGATATCGGTCGCGACGCCAGGTTACAGCTACTGACCCTCGACGTCGATCGCGCGCGACACCGCACGCCACGGGGCTAGCGGACTGTCGTTTTAGGACGCTGGGGGCTAAGCCACAGAGTCGGGCGGGGTGGTCGGCTCATGGCCGGCGATTTCGCGCAGTGCAGCGAGATGGTCCTCGAAGGCACGTCGTCCGGCGGCTGTCAGCGACAGCCAGGTGCGTGGACGTTTGCCGACGTAACCCTTCTTGACCTTGACGTACCCGGCGGACTCCAGCGCGCTGACTTGCTTGGATAGTACAGAGTCCGACACCTCGACGGTGTCTCGTACGAACCCGAACTCGGCTTGGCCCGCGCCCGCGAGCGTCG
>JBBSRT010000025.1:0-13488 GCA_038242765.1 Propionibacteriales bacterium | reverse complement strand
CACCGTGTAGACGGGGCCACCGGAGGTTTCGTGGCTGCTTGCGTAGGGATCTTCGGCCATCACTTGTATGCCCTCCTTTGATCCGGCGGCGGGACCGTCGCGCCCTTATATTCAACCGGTATGCCACCCAGCGGGTAGTCCTTGCGCTGCGGGTGGCCGGGCCAATCATCGGGCATAAGGATGCGGGTCAGGGCCGGGTGCCCGTCGAAGATGACGCCAAAGAAGTCGTAGGTTTCGCGCTCATGCCAATCGGCCGTCGGATAGATACTGACCACCGAGGGCACGTGCGGATCCGAGTCGGGCGCGGTCACCTCTAGGCGGATGCGCCGATTGTGCGTCATCGACAACAGGTGATAAGCAACATGGAGTTCGCGACCCGATTCGTGCGGAAAATGCACGCCGGAGATGCCGCTGCAAAACTCGAATCGTAGGGCGGCGTCATTGCGCAAATGCGTGACCGTTTGCAAGATCATGGAGCGGCGGATGAAGAAGGTGATCTCGCCGCGGTCGACGACAACCTTTTCGACCGCGAGATCAAACTGGTCACCGAAGACACGGGCGAGTTGGTCGGCGACCTCATCGAACCAGCCGCCGTAGGGCTGCTTGCTCGACGTGGGCATCAACACCGGCCGAGTCAGACCCCCATAGCCCGAGGTGTCACCCGAATCCTGGCTGCCGAACATGCCGTCGCGCACATCGATGACCTCGAGTTCGTGCGCGTCGTCGGGGACGACCTGCACCTGGCCGGCAGCGACCGCCGTTGCATCTGCGGCCTGGAGTTCGGCAGCCGTCTCGTGACTGGGGTCCTGGGTGTTCTTGGTTACGTCGTCGTCGCTCACCGCAGCAGGCCTTTCATCGCTGACGTGGGCAACGCGGCCATCGCATCGCGCTCTTGCTCTTCGATTTCGGCGAGACGATTAACCCCGAGCTTGGTCGTCTGAATTTTTTTGTGCAGCTTGAGGACGGCATCGATGAGCATCTCAGGGCGCGGCGGGCAACCGGGCAAATACATGTCGACGGGCACGATGTGGTCGACTCCCTGCACGATCGCATAATTGTTGAACATGCCACCGGAGCTGGCGCACACACCCATGGCCAGCACATATTTGGGTTCGGCCATCTGGTCATAGATTTGACGCAGGACCGGGGCCATCTTGTTGCTGACGCGGCCCGCGACGATCATTAGGTCTGCCTGCCGCGGTGAGGGCCGAAAGACCTCCATCCCAAATCGGGCCGAGTCATAACGCGGGGCGCCGAAGGTCATCATCTCAATCGCGCAACACGCCAACCCGAAAGTCGCCGGCCAAAACGATGCCTTGCGAAAGTAGCCGGCGAGGTCCTCGACGGTCGAAAGCAGCACTCCACTTGGGAGCTTTTCTTCTATACCCATGACGGACTGCCTCTCAATCCCACTCGAGCCCACCGCGACGCCATACGTAGGCGTAGGCGGCGAAAACGGTGGCCATGAAGATGAACATTTCGATGAGACCGAACCAGCCCAGCGAATCAAAAGCGACCGCGAACGGATAAAGGAAGATGATTTCAATATCAAACACGATGAACATCATCGCGATGATGAAATAGCGGACCGAAATCTTGCCGCCACCGGGCGGTTGCGGCGTCGGTTGAATGCCGCACTCATAGGCGTCGAGCTTCGCCCGGTTGTAACGCTTCGGGCCGGTCAATTGTGCCGCGATGATGGAGAAAACGGCGAATCCGCCGGCAAAGATTAATAGCACCAGAATCGGGGTGTAGGCGTTCATACAGCTCCCCTTCTTCCGGACTTCGTGAAATGGTTCACGAGCGCGACAACGACCACAGTCTATGACTTCGGCTCCGACGCTACCAGCGAGGGACCACGATCTCGAAATGCCCTATTTAGCGAAGAGCTTCATGGTCAATTGTTTGGTCGGCTGTTGACCGAATGATGCAGCGCCACAATGCCGCCACTAAGATTTTTCCACTCCACCGCACCCCAGCCTGCATCGCCGATGAGCCGGGCCAACTGCAACTGATCGGGCCATGCAGCAATGGATTCGGCGAGATAGACATAACTCTCGGGGTCCGAGGAGACCCGATTTGCAAGCACCGGCAACGCCTTCATCAAATAGTTGAGATACACCGAGCGGAACGGGGTCCAGGTCGGCGAACTGAACTCGCAGATGACGAGTCGCCCGCCGGGCTTGGTGACCCTGCGCATTTCGTGTAGTCCCTCGACCGGATCAACGAAGTTGCGCAAGCCAAACGAGATCGTCACCGCATCGAAGACGCCGTCGGCAAACGGAAGCGCCATACCGTCGCCGGCGGTGAAATCCAGGCTTGGTCGGGCCGCTTTGCCGACCTGCAGCATCCCCTGCGAAAAATCACAGGGCACCACATCGGCGCCGGCTTGCTCGAACGGCTCACTGGAGGTGCCGGTGCCGGCAGCCAGATCGAGGATGCGTTCACCGGGACGCGGGTCGACAAGATCGACGACCTGTTTGCGCCAGCGGCGGTCCTGTCCCATCGACAAGACATCGTTGGTGATGTCATAACGCTTTGACACGACGTCGAACATTGCGGCAACGTCATGGGGTTGTTTGTCCAGATTGGCTCGGCTCACCTAGATACTTTCCCACGAGTACGCTTGATTGTCGTGAGCAACCCTGCCGTGGAACCCGAGCCCACGGCACTGGTCGTACGCACCACAACGGTGGCCGACGTCGGGCCGCTGTTAGCTTTGCTGCCCACTGACGAGGCGCTCGTATGGATGCATGGCGCCGACGGGATCATCGGTTGGGGCAACGTCGCAACGTTTGAGGCCACCGGTCCCGATCGATTCGCAGCGGCAAGCACGTGGTGGAACGAAATCGCCGCCCGCGCAGCCACTCATGACGAGGTCAGCCGACCCGGTACCGGACTTGTCGCCTTCGGGTCGTTCACGTTCGCCGACGACACCGACGGCTCAATGCTCACCGTGCCCGAAGTCATCATCGGCAGGCGCGGAGCCACCACGTGGGTGACCACCATCTCGACGGCCATCACCACACCTCCGGCGTTGCACCAGTCATCGGCGCCGACCCCGCCGGTGCAAACGACTTTTCGCGATGGCTCCGTTGATGGCATCTTGTGGCAGCGGATCATCGCTGAAGCGGTCCGACACATCAAATCCGGGCAGCTCGACAAGGTGGTGTTGGCCCGCGACATCCACGCCGACCTGTCCGAACCACTCGATGTGCGGTGGCCGCTGAGGCAGCTGGCTTCGAGCTATCCCAATTGCTGGACCTTCCACATCGACGGCTTCTTCGGCGCAACACCGGAGATGTTGGTCCGACTGGAGCGCGGTCTGGTCACTTCCCGCGTGCTTGCCGGCACGATCCGTCGTACCGGCGACGACGATCACGACCTCGCCCTCGCCGGCTCGCTGGCCCGTTCGAGCAAAGACCTCGAAGAACACGAATACGCGGTGCGTTCGGTCGCTGATGCCTTGGCCTCACACTGCACCAGCATGAACGTCCCCGAGGCGCCATACGTCCTCCATCTACCCAACGTCATGCATCTGGCCACCGACGTGACCGGTGTGATGGACGACGACGCGACAGCACTGTCGCTGGTGGCGGCGCTGCATCCTTCGGCCGCCGTGGGCGGCACCCCCACGGCCACCGCCGTGCAACTCATTGTCGAGCTCGAGGGGATGAGCCGCGACCGCTATGCCGGACCCGTGGGATGGATCGGCGCTTCCGGAGACGGGGAATGGGGCATCGGGTTGCGTTCGGCCCAAATCGACGACAACGGTATGGGGGTGCGGCTGTTTGCCGGTTGTGGCATCGTGGCCGACTCCGTACCAGCCGACGAGTTGGCCGAATGCAACGCAAAACTCATCCCCGTGCGTGACGCTCTGATGCCGCCGGTCTGACCGCGCCCGCACCACCGGCCCACCCCTCCCAGTGGCGCAAGTCCTGCAGCCAGTGGCGCAGATTCGGGGCATGCGAGCTGTTTTCAGCACAAATCTGCGCCACTCGACGGGCGCCGGTCAAAGTGCGCGGCTCCAGTGGAAGTTAGCGCCGCTTGGGCAGCGTGCCCTTAGCGCCATGCAACATGGTTGTGAGCTGCTGCAACATGTTGTCGGTCTTGGCAGTTCGCCTGAAGGATGTGATCGGCATTGGCATCGCGAATCGCTGGCTGGCAATCGATTTGGCGTAGGTAAACTCCTTGAGACCGTCGGGGCCGTGGATGCGTCCAAAGCCCGAGTCGCCGACCCCGCCGAACGGCAATGACGGAATACTGGCAAACGCGATCATCGAGTTGACCGACGTCATTCCCGAACGGATACGCCGCGCGAGCTCCATACCGCGATGCTTCGAAAACACCGACGCCGCCAAACCGTAGCGGGTGGCATTGGTGCGAGTGATCGCATCGTCCATGTCCTTGACCGGGTTGATGACCAGGGTGGGCCCGAATGTCTCCTCGGTGACGGCGCTGCAGTCCTCGGGCACGTTGGTAAGGATTGTGGGTTGTACGAAGCGCTCGCCCACCGCGTCCGCACCGCCCAGGATCGCGGTTCCGCCCTGGGCGATGGCGTCGTCGATGTGTCGCGAAATGATTCCCAACTGACTCGGCATCGTGATGGGGCCTATTTTGGCCGCCGTATCGCCCCCCGAACGCAGTGATTTCGCCTGGCCGAGGATTTCGCTGACGAACCGGTCATAAACACGTTCGTGGACGTAGACGCGTTCGGTGCCAATGCAGGTCTGTCCCGCATTGGACATGCCACCCCACAGCGCTGCATCAGCTGCGGCCGCGATGTCGGCGTCCTCGTCGACGATCATTGCGTCCTTGCCGCCTGCCTCAACGATCAATGGCGTGAGATTTTTGGCACACGCGGCCATGATCTTCTTGCCGGTGGCCGTTGATCCGGTGAACGCGATCTTGTTGACGCGCGCCTTCGACAACGCCGCTCCGGTCTCGCCGAGCCCGGTCACGACCTGGAACACCGGGTGATCAGGACATACCTCGTTGAACGTGTTAGCCAGCCATGCCCCCACCGCGGGGGTGTATTCACTGGGCTTGAAGACGACGGCATTGCCGGCGGCAAGGGGGTAGGCGATAGATCCCATGGGAGTGAAGACCGGATAGTTCCACGGTCCGATCACGCCGATGACGCCGAGTGGCTTGTATTCGACCGTTGCCTTCTGGTTCGCCATCAACAGCCCCGGGCTCACCCTGTGCGGTCCGAGTACCTTCTTGGCATTCTTGGCCGCCCAACCCAGGTGCTCAATCGCCGAAACGATCTCGAGTTGGGCATCACTGTGCGGCTTTCCGGTCTCCAGGTGCGAGATGTCGGCGAGCTGGGCGATCCGGCGAGTGATGACCGACTTCCATTTGTCCAAATAATCTGCGCGTTCGTCGAAGGACAATGCGGACCACCACTTCGCCGCCTCGTGAGCGCGTTCGACCGCTGCGTTGACCTCGACTTCGTTTGTACGGGGGTGGATGCCGACGACATCACCGGTTGCCGGGTCGAGTGATTCGAAGGTTTCGGTGGTGTCGTTTCCGGGTTGGATCGTGGCAGTCATGATGCTCCTTTGATGAGGTCGGCGGCCTTTTCGCCAATCATGATGGTGGGTGCGTTGGTGTTGCCGCGCGGCACGGTCGGCATGACAGATGCATCGACGACACGTAAACCTTCGACACCACGCACCCGCAGGTCCGAATCGACCACGCTGTCACTGCCCGAACCCATGGCGCAGGTGCCGACCGGGTGGTAAAGCGTCTGGCTCAGCGACCGGATGTTCTCAATGATCTGGTCATCGGTGGGCGTCAGGCTCGCCGGCATCCATGGCCCTTTGACGAATCGGGCAAACGGTGCGGCGTTGATCATCTCTGCGACAACTTTGAAGCCCTGCACCATCGCATCGAGATCGAGCTGATTGTCAAAGTAGGCCGGGTCGATCTCGGGATGCCAGCTCGGATCCGCCGAACGCAGTTTCAGGGTGCCGCGGCTGTGCACATCGACCAGCGTGGGCGCTACGGTCACACTGCGATGGACCGGCTCATGAATGCCATTGTCATAAAAAGCGGTTGGAGCAGTATGGATCTGTATGTCGGGCGCGGACAAGTCGTCGCGGCTCTTGAAAAACGCACCTGCCTCGCCGATGTTGGACGACAGCGGTCCACTCTTGCGGATTTTCCATCGCATCAGGTTGGTCAGGTTGCTCATTTCGGCGATGTCGGTGGTGTCTTTTGTATGGATGACAAATCCGGCAGCCGGGTGGTCTTGGAGATTCTGACCGACCCCTGGCGACTCGGCCACCACATCAATGCCATGTTCGCGCAAATGCGTTCCGGGTCCGATGCCCGACAACATGAGCAGTTGCGGACTGTTAATCGCCCCGCCGCTGACGATGACTTCGGCCCCGGCGTGAGCGACGCAGTTGATGCCGGACTTCTGGTAGGCAACGCCAACGGCTCGACCGCCCTCGATGAGCACTCTGGTGGCAAATGAGTCGGTGCTAACCGTCAGATTGGGCCGACCCATCGCCGGTCTGAGGTAGGCATCGGCCACCGACCAGCGTTGCCCGTTTTTGCAGGTGACCTGATAGAGACCGGCACCTTCCTGTTCGGCGCCGTTGAAGTCGTCGGTGCGTTTGAGTCCCGCCGCTACCGCACCGTCTACGAAGGCTTCGCTGAGTTCGTGTGTGTATTTTCGGTCTTCGACGAGGAGTGGTCCGTCGCTGCCATGGAAGGGACCCGACAGACGTTGGTTGCCTTCTGCCTTGATGAAGTAGGGAAGTACATCGTCATAGCCCCAACCCCGTGCACCATAGGCATCGCGCCACTGGTCGTAGTCAAATCTGTTGCCGCGGATATAGATCATGGCGTTCATCGAACTGCAGCCGCCGACGGCTTTCATACGTGGCCAATCGGCGCGTCGACCCGACAGCTGCTTTTGAGAAGTGGTCCAATAATTCCAGTCCCACTTGGTGCGGAACAGGTTGACGAAGGCCGCCGGGATTTTGATCTCGTCGGCATCGTCCTCAGGACCGGCCTCCAGCACCAACACCGTGGTGCCGGGGTCTTCGCTCAACCGTGCCGCTACGACGGCGCCCGCACTGCCCGATCCGACAACGATGTAGTCATAGGTTGATGCCGTCATGGGTGGATGCTCCTCAGATTGATCGAGTCAAGCCCAACCTATTGCGCTGGTAGAGGCTACGCAATCAGTTGATGGCATCCCGTACGGCCACACTGAGGCGCCGGGCGAGTTCGCGCCGATCGTGACGCTCGATCTTGGCCTCGACGACTCGTATGCCAGCAGCTGGCAACAACAACGCTGCGGCAAGCTGCTCATGGGTATGGACCATCTTGTGATCGACTCCGAAACCTTGGCAGACGGCAGCGATGTCAGCGCCGGTCGCCGTCGCATAAACGCGCTCGAAGGCTTCGGTATAGGCCGGCGCACCCTGTTCGAGTGTGGCAAAGATGGATCCGCCGTCGTCGGAGGCAACGACCACGGTGAGATCAGGTCTGGGTTCGGTGCTGCCAATGAGAAGCCCGTTGGCATCATGGAGAAAGGTCAGGTCACCGAGCAGCGCGTGGGCGGTGGCCGATGGGCGGCCCAAGGCAGCGCCAATGGCGCTTGAGACGGTGCCGTCGATCCCCGACAGGCCGCGGTTTGCGAACGTCACCCGTTTTGATCCCACCATGGTGGGCACACCGACCAAGTCGAGGTCGCGGATCGCGTTAGAGGAGCCGACATATAACAATCCGCCCGGGGCAACGGCATCTGCAACCGTGCGCGCGATGACATAGCCGTTAAGCGGTCCGTCATAGATCAATGACTCAATGGCGCTGGCGGCGGCCACCGCATGGGTGCGCCATTGGTCAAGCCAACCCGATGCGGCACGCTCAGCGACGACGACAGCACCGACCAATCGGGCATGGCGCCCCTCGTTGGGGAAGTCAAACAGGTCGGCTCCGACGACGATCGTGTTGATGTCGTCGCGCTCAAGCAGCGCAGTGATCGGCCTCGAAAGGGTGGGATGGCCAAAGACAATAACTCTTTGGATCTGTCGCGCTAACGGCGAATGCTCGAGCAACAACCGGTACGGGGCTATCGCATGATCGCCGGTACGCGAGCCAGAGCTCGGTTCGGCGAAGAGCGGCCAGTTGCCGGCCTCGGCGATCCGGCGCGCTGCCTGGGTGGCATTGTCACCGGCCACCACCACCGTCGACTGATCGGGCTGAAGTAACTCTTCGACGACCTGCGTCGCGGAGGAGCCAGCGCGTGGTGTCGCACGATCGACGTCTGCAAAGGTTTGGCTATTACGATCTGCGTCGGTTGCGGGATCGGCGATGAGCGGCTCATCGAATTCGATGTTGAGATGCGCAGGTCCGGCGCCGGCCGACTCCAGAAGTTTTCTGACCACGTCTTTGCCACGCATTGTCGCGGACAGGCCCGCGTAGGCGACGTCACCAAAGATGCCGACCTGGTTGGTCGTCTGGTTGGCGCCGGTCCCGCGAAGACGAGCCGGCCGGTCGGCGCTGATAGCGACCAGATTGATGCGGGCATGTTTGGCTTCCAGCATCGCCGGATGAAGATTCGCCACCGCCGTGCCCGACGTGGTCACCACCGGCACCGCACGATGTGACGCCTTGGCCATACCGAGCGCCAAAAATCCCGCGGTACGTTCGTCGACGCGCACATGAAGTCGCAACGCGCCGTGCTTGTCGGCTTCAAACAACACCAGCGCAAGCGGACCTGAGCGTGAACCCGGTGCGAGCACCACTTCGCGCACGCCGCCGGCAATCAACGCATCGACAACGTTTTGCGCCAATGCCATCGATCGACTCATGGACCCTGATCCTGTCCTATGGACTGCACGGCGGCCAACCGGTCCTGCCACCGCGCCTGAGTCTCATCGCTTGCCGCAGCGGCATTCAGCAGGCGCGCATCGGGCGTCGGCCGTCTGACCGTCATCATCCCGTCTAGAGGCACGAAGGGTTCGGCGACCACGTCATGGCTCAACAATGATGTCGTGGCAAGACCGCAGGCATAGGGCAATTGCGGTAGGGCTGCGGCCAGGGCGACGCCGGCGGCCAGTCCGATCGACGTTTCGAGTGCGCTCGAAACCACCACCGGGATTTGAATCTGCTCGGCGATGCGCAGGCATGCTTCAACCCCACCGAGTGGCTGAACCTTGAGCACGGCCACATCCGCGGCTTCGAGTCGGACGACGCGCATCGGATCGGATGCGTGGCGAATCGACTCATCCGCGGCGATGAGCACATCGACTCGGAGTCGCACCGCCGCAAGCTCCTCGACTGTTCGGCAGGGCTGCTCGGCATATTCGAGGCCACCGGCGGCGCGGTTGAGGGCGCGCAGGCTGTCGACCGCCTCATCGATGCTCCAGCCGCCGTTGGCATCAACCCGGATCTGGCCTGTGGGTCCGAGCTCGTCGCGCACCGCGGCCACGCGGTTGAGGTCGTCGGTCAGGCTCTGGCCGGGTTCGGCGACCTTCACCTTGGCCGTCGTGCAGCCGTGACTGTTACGTACGACGTCGGCTGCGGCAACTGCACCGACGGCCGGCACCGTGCAATTGACCGGCACGCTGTGGCGCAGCGGAGTCGGCCAGGGACGCTCGGCCGACGCGTGTGCAGCATCCAGCCAGGCCGCCGACTGCAAAGCGTCATAGTCGTTGAAGGGGCTGAACTCGGTCCAGCCGGCGGCCCCTTCCCACAGCATCCCTTCGCGCACGGTGATGCCGCGAAAACGGGTACGCATCGGAATCGAAAAGGTGTGCATTCAGGTGGTCTGCTCACGTGCCAACGCCTGCAACGCCAACCGGTCGACTTTGCCGCCGGTCAACAGCGGCAATGCGTCCAGGCGTACGAGTTGTCTGGGCGCATGGCTGCGCGGCAACCCGCCGGCTTCAACCGCGTCGCGTACCGCAGCCAGATCGGCTGTACCCACGATGCAGGCGACAACACGTTGACCCCACTCGTGGTCATCGATGCCCACAGCGAACGCGTCATCGACTCCGGCGCTGACGCGTATCGTCTGGGTGACCACCGGTAGGGCGACGTTGACCCCGCCGCTTATCACGACATCATCGACCCGACCGGTGATGTGCAGGAGGCCCGCTTCGTCAATCGCGCCGATATCAGCCGACGCGAACCAGCCGCCACTCAAGACCGCGGCGGTTGCCTCAGGTTCGCCGCTGTAGCCGTCAAAAAGGGTCGGACCACCAAGATGGACACGCCCTTCGGCTCCGATGCGCAGCTGTACTTCTTCCAGTGGTAGTCCGTCATAGACGCAGCCGCCGCTGGTCTCGCTCATGCCGTAGGTACGTACGACATGCACACCGGCAGCCTTGGCATCGTCCAACAGGTCAGCGGGGGCTGCCGCGCCGCCGAGCAGTACGGCATCGAAACCTCGCAACTGGTCGAGTGTGCCGGCACGCGCAAGCCGATGCAGCTGGGTCGGCACGAGCGAGACATAACTGCGGTTAGCGCTCATGGATTCGTGCGCCTGGCCGAGGGAGTCGAAATCGTCGACGAAAACTGGCGCGTGGTCTGCTCGAATCGACCGGATAAGCACCTGGAGACCGGCAACGCCCAACGGCGGCAAAGCCAGCAACCATTGGCCGGGCCCACCGAGGCGTTCATGAGTCGCATCGGCCGACGCCAACAATGCCCGACGGGCGAGGATGACGTCCTTGGGATGACCGCTGGTTCCGGAGGTGCGCACGATCAGCGGTTCGGGATCGGCGGTCGCATTGATCCACGGCACGAGTGCGTCATACAACTGTCGGGCGGTGCCGGCGAGCGGCCGCAGCGACATCGTCATGGTTTCCACCGTACAGCGACGGGTCGACCGTATGGAGGACAGCGCATCACTGCTGGCACACTGTCTGCCTGTGAGTTCATCGACGACGCCTTCGGGTCTGGGGGCATGGATCGAGGGAGCCCGACCGCGCACCCTTCCCGCCGCCATCGCACCTGTGCTTGCCGGATCAGGAGCAGCCGCCTTCGTCGGCTCGTTCATCTGGTGGAAGGCCCTGTTGTGTCTGGGCTTATCGCTGGCCCTACAGATCGGGGTCAACTACGCCAACGACTATTCCGACGGCATCAAGGGCACCGACGACGACCGTGTGGGTCCACTGCGACTGGTCGGCTCGGGCATGGCGAGTGCCCGCGCGGTCAAAGCGGCAGCATTCGGCTGGTTTGGCCTCGGCGCGGCATTCGGGCTCGCGCTGGCGGTGACATCGTCCTGGTGGCTGCTGCTCGTCGGCGTCGCAGCGATCGCAGCGGCCTGGACCTACACCGGGGGGTCGAATCCCTACGGTTATCGAGCCTTGGGTGAGCTCAGCGTCTTTGTCTTCTTCGGTCTGGTCGCGGTACTCGGGACGACCTTCGTGCAGGTGGGCAGCTTTCCGGGAGTCGCCTTGGTGGCCGCGATCGGTATCGGGTCTTTGGCCTGCGCGATCCTCGTCGCTAACAACCTGCGCGACATCGTCACCGACGCTGCGGCAGGCAAACACACCCTCGAGGTACGTCTCGGCGACGCCCGCTCGAGGGTGTTCCTCGTGGCGCTCATCGCGTTGGCCGGCGGATGCCTCATCTGGGCCGCCCTGGTGGCAACGCCGTGGGCCCTGCTGGGATTCATTGGTCTGCCCACTGCCGTCAGAGCCGCCGGCACCGTGCTTTCGGGGACGACGGGCTTAGGGCTCATATCCGTGCTTCGTGACATTGGGCTCAGCCAGTTGCTGTATGCCGTGGGCCTCGCAGCGGGATTGTGGATCGCCTAAATTTCGACCGTCGGATCGTTGCCAAATATAAGTGTCGGTGGTGGCGGTTAGGTTGGTTTTATGAAGCAATTCATTGGTGCCGAGACCGTCGCCGGCGTTAGCAACACGGCGGCCGGTTTGGGTGCTGCGGCGATCGCGGCGCTTGGTTCGAGTTTGCTGGCTGTGGATCGGAACGTTTCCGATCGTCAACGAATCGACCAATCGCGCGCCCTCGAACTGGTCAAAGCCCACACTGCTGCCGACACCGAGATCGCGACGCTGCGAAAGCTTTATACCGGCCACGGTGTGTTGACCGCTCTCGAATCACGAGCCCGCTGCTTCCCGACCGGGTTGAGACGATTCCGCACCCTTCGCGACCAAACATGTCGCACCCCGTGGTGCGATGCACCAATCCGCCACCACGACCACGTCGAAGCCTACGAAGACGGCGGCCCGACCAGCACCGATAACGGTCAAGGACCCTGCGAAGCGTGCAACCACGCCAAACAAGCACCAGGCTGGCACAGCACAGCACAGCCGCAACCCGAGCCGAACCGCGGAGCCGGAGCCCGCCGCCACAGCGTTGAAACCCTCTCGCCGACCCGACACATCTGCATGTCCACCGCACCCGACCTACCGAAAGCAGCATCGCCACCAGGTCAAACAGCCGTCGAAACCTCCATCAAACAACTCGATCTGTCAGCGTGAACGACACCACGTTCAGGCGCGACGGGATCGGCGCGCAACGAGGAAGAACACCAGGGCAGGGAAGACGAACTCAACGACAGCCAGGCCGACGAAGAGCTGGTGGGGTCGACCATCGGCCGCGACCGCGAGCAGCCGGCCGACGCCTCCCAGCAGCATGATGGCCGAAAGGAAGACGAACAACTTGGCCGGAAGTGGATCCTGCACCGAAGCCCAGATCCAGGCGATGCCGTAACCGACGAAAATGGCACCATAAAAACGATCTTCACTTTCGGCGGTAGGAGTCGGATTTCCTCCCGCAGGCACAACGTCCGGCCCGATGAAGACGTGCGCCAGGCCGATGGCGATGCAAAGCACTCCGGCGACCAGCCCGAGTCCGCTGAGGGTCTTATTCACCGGCCCAATCTCCCGTACTCGCGAACGTGTCGAGCGCCGCCAGGTAGGGCGACAGGTCGAGTTGATGTCGGGCCAGCCACTCGTCGTTGTAGTAGGTGCCCAGATAGCGGTCGCCGCCGTCGCACAACAGCGTGACGACGCTGCCGGTCTCACCGGCCGCAGCCATACGACCAATGATCTGCAGCGAAGCCCAGATGTTGGTGCCGGTCGACCCTCCGACCGGACGACCCAAAATATGCGAAACCCAACGCATGGCCGCCAGCGAGGCAGCATCGGGCACTTTCACCATGTCGTCGATGACGCCGCCGACAAAGGACGGTTCAACGCGCATCCGGCCGATGCCTTCGATGCGCGAAGGGACGCAGGTGGTGGCATCGGAACGATCGGATTCCCACCCGGCATGGAAGGCCGAGTTCTCCGGATCGGCGACGGCCAACCGGGTGGGATGACGCAGATAACGCACATATCTACCAATTGTTGCCGACGTGCCTCCGGTGCCGGCGCCCACGACGATCCAGGCCGGAATGGGGTCAGGTTCGGCCTTCATCTGGTCGAAGATCGATTCGGCTATGTTGTTGTTGCCGCGCCAATCGGTGGCGCGTTCGGCAAACGTGAATTG
>JBBSRT010000024.1:0-13515 GCA_038242765.1 Propionibacteriales bacterium | reverse complement strand
TGGTTCAAGGACGTCAACGAGGCACTCGAACGCGCCACGCTTGGCAAGGAGTTCGCGCAACGCAGCGTCAATGAAGGCTTCTCCGGCGGCGAGAAGAAGCGCCACGAGATCGCCCAGCTTGAACTGCTCAACCCCAAGTTTGCCGTTCTCGATGAGACGGATTCGGGTCTTGACATCGACGCGTTGCGCGTCGTGGCAGCAGGCGTCAACCGGTATAGCGACCAGGGCGATCGCGGTGTACTCCTTATTACGCACTACACGCGCATCCTGCAATACATCAAACCCGACTTCGTTCACGTGTTCGTGGCCGGTCAGGTCGCCGACAGCGGTGGCCGCGAGCTCGCCGACCAGCTCGAAGCCGAGGGCTACGACAAGTATGTGAGGGCCACCGTCCAGTGACGACTGCCAGAGCTGACGTCGAAACCTATGACGTGAACAAGATCCGGGAAGACTTCCCGATCCTGTCACGCATGCTCGCCGACAATCAGCCTCTGGTTTACCTCGACAGCGCCAACACTTCGCACAAGCCACAAGCGGTGATCGACGTGATCGCCGAACACTACGGGCAACACAATGCGAACGTGGCCCGAGCGATGCACCAGCTCGGCGCAGAGGCCAGCGTCGCGTTTGAAGGTGCCCGTACGAAAGTTGCAGCCTTCATCGGAGCACCCTCACGCGAAGAGGTCATCTTCACCAAGAATGCGTCCGAAGCGCTGAACCTGGTGGCCAACGTGCTTGCCAATGCGGGAAGTTTTGGTGTGGGCGACGAGGTGGCCATCACTGAGATGGAGCACCACTCCAACATTGTGCCGTGGCAACTGGCCACTCAGCGCACCGGCGCTACGCTGCGCTGTCTGGGCATCACCGCAGAGGGCCGACTCGACCTGTCCAACCTCGACGACGTCGTCAATGAACGCACGAGGGTCATCGCGGTGACCTGGGTGTCCAATATGTTGGGAACGATCAACCCGCTGGAAACGATCATTGCGCGAGCACATGCGGTGGGCGCCGTCGTCGTGGTCGATGCTTCGCAGGCGGTGCCGCAAATGCCCGTCGACGTGTCAGCGCTGGGTGCTGATTTTGTTGCCTTCACCGGGCACAAGATGGTCGGCCCCACCGGCATCGGCGTCCTGTGGGGGCGCCACGAGCTGCTTGCCGGTCTGCCACCGTTCCTCGGTGGCGGCGAGATGATAGAAACCGTCACGATGGAGCGGTCGACGTATGCAGCGCCGCCCTCGCGCTTCGAAGCCGGCACGCCGCCGATCGTGCAGGCGGTAGGTCTGGGAGCAGCAATCGACTACTTGGGACACATCGGTATGGACGCCATTGCAGCACACGAGCGCGCGATCACCGCATACGCGCTCGACCGGATGCAGGAGGTGCGTGGACTGACGATCGTCGGGCCGACCACTCCTGTCGATCGCGGCGGCGCCATCAGCTTTGAACTCGCTGGAGTTCATCCCCATGACGTGAGTCAACTGCTGGATTCACATGGCATAGCGGTGCGGGCCGGACATCATTGCGCTAAACCGGCGCACTTGCGTTTTGGGGTGCAGTCCACGACGCGAGCCTCATTCTATTTGTATACGACCGAAACTGAGATCGATTCACTCGTCGACGGTCTGGAATATACTAAGAAATTCTTTGGGGTGTCCTGATGGATTTGAATTTGCTTTACCAAGAGATCATTCTCGATCATTACAAACATCCGCACGGCACGGGACTGCGCGAGCCCTACGAGGCAGAGGTTCACCACGTCAACCCCACTTGCGGCGACGAGATCACCCTGCGGGTGCACCTGGAGGGGCAAACGGTCGCTGACGTTTCATACGCGTCCGAGGGGTGTTCGATCAGCCAGGCTTCGACCTCGGTGCTCAACGACCTCGTGGTCGGCAAATCCGTCGACGAGGGCATGAGCCTGCTGGCTGAGTTCACCGAGCTCATGCACGGTCGCGGCCAGGTCGCACCTGACGAAAACGCCCTTGAAGACGCCATTGCTTTTGCCGGTGTCGCGAAGTTCCCGGCTCGCGTAAAATGTGCCCTCCTATCATGGATGGCATGGAGAGACGCAACGGCTCAGGCGCTTGCGGCAGCAACGACTGAGCCCACCGTCACCAATTCAGCAGCATCTGAACCAGCAGTCGAACACAAGGAGAAATCATGACCGACAACACAGCCACGGATTTGCCCGAAGTCGACCTGTCTGCGGCCAAACCCAGCAGCGAAGACGACATCATGGAAGCGATGAAGGATGTCGTCGACCCTGAACTCGGCATCAACGTCGTCGACCTCGGCCTCGTCTACGGTGTCGATGTCGACGAACACAGCAACACGGTGCTTAACATGACACTCACTTCGGCGGCCTGCCCGCTGACCGACGTGATCGAGGACCAGACTCACGCGGCGCTTGAAGGGCTCGTCAACGAGTTTCGCATCAACTGGGTATGGATGCCGCCGTGGGGCCCGGACAAAATCACCGACGACGGCCGTGAAATGCTTCGCGCCCTGGGCTTCAACATCGGCTAACCTCGTGACGCCGAGGAGGTGCTTTGCGGGCCCCCGACCCGGCAGTTCGTGCCCCTCGGTCGCACATTGGGTGCCCCTCGGCCACAGTTTGGGCCCACCAGCCCAGCGGCGTTTTGCCCTGGGCGGCGCACCACACGTACGATGATTCCATGACTTTCGTATTGCTGGAATAACGCGCGCCCGCCGCCGCCCTGTTCCCTCGCTTCAGCAGAAAGTCCCATCTTGCTTACCGTTCACAATGTTGAGTTGCGCTTCGGCGCGCGGGTGCTTATGTCCGATGTCTCGTTCCGTGTGGACAAGGGTGACAAAGTGGGTCTCGTCGGCCGTAACGGCGCGGGCAAGACCACGTTGACGCGCATGCTGTCCGGTGACGGCCAGCCCGCAGTCGGCACGATCACCTCCTCGGGCACCATCGGCTATCTGCCACAGGATCCGCGTACCGGCGACGTCACCGTCACGGCCCAGGACCGCATCCTGTCAGCACGTGGCATCGATGCGGCCGTACGGAAGTTGCGCGCCGCAGAGGCCGACATGGGCTCAGACGACCCCGTTGTCGCCGACAAGGCGATGAAGAAGTATGCCCGCGCTGACGCCGAGCTCCACGCCGGCGGCGGATACGCCGCCGAGTCCGAAGCCGCGACGATCGCGATGAGTCTCGGGCTGCCTGAGCGGGTGTTGAGCCAACAGCTCCAGACCCTTTCGGGCGGGCAGCGCCGCCGTATCGAGCTTGCGCGCATCCTGTTTTCCGATGCCGACACGCTACTGCTCGACGAGCCGACCAACCACCTTGATGCCGACTCCGTGGTGTGGCTTCGCGGCTATTTGAAGAACTTCAGTGGGGGAGTCGTGGTCATCAGTCACGATGTGGCGTTGCTTGAAGAAACCATCAACAAAGTGCTCCACCTCGACGCGAACCGTGGCCAAATCGACCTTTACAACATGGGATGGAAGAACTACCTCAAGCAGCGTGAGACCGATGAGAAGCGCCGCAAGCGCGAACGCAGCATCGCGGTCAAGAAGGCCGACCAACTCACCGATCAGGCGAACCGTATGCGTGCCAAGGCCAGCAAGGCCACCGCCGCGCAAAGCATGCTCAAGCGTGCCGAAAAGATGGTCCAGGGGCTCGAAGCTGAACGTGCCCAGGACAAAGTCGCCCGGATCCGCTTCCCCAAGCCGGCTGCCTGCGGCAAGACACCACTGATGGCCAAAGAGCTGTCGAAGTCGTATGGATCGCTCGAGATTTTCACCGATGTGGACTTGGCGATCGACAAGGGCAGCCGCGTAGTGGTGCTCGGACTCAACGGTGCGGGCAAGACCACCCTGTTGCGGATCCTCAGCGGCGTTGATGATGCCGACACCGGCGAAATTGTTCCCGGGCACGGACTGAAGGTCGGCTATTACGCTCAAGAGCACGAGACCCTCGACACGTCACGCACGGTGCTCGAGAACATGCAGGCCTCGGCACCGCAGCTCACCGACACCGAGGCGCGCAGCGTTTTGGGTTCGTTCCTCTTCACCGGCGATGACTCACAGAAATCGGCCGCGGTCTTGTCAGGCGGCGAGAAAACGCGCCTTGCATTGGCGAGCCTGATCGTCTCCAGCGCCAATGTCCTCCTGCTTGATGAACCCACCAACAACCTTGATCCGGCCTCACGTGAAGAGGTGTTGGGCGCCATTCGCAACTATGAGGGAGCCATTGTCCTGGTGTCGCACGATGATGGCGCCGTACAGGCCCTTGAACCCGATCGGGTGCTCCTGTTGCCCGACGGAGATGAAGACCTGTGGTCGGACACCTACGCCGACCTGATCAGCCTGGCGTAGCGCCGTCCCGAGTTGCACCGACTGTGGATCGCGCTTCGCGTTCGGTTGTCTCCTTAGCTTCGACGCGAGCGAAGTAGAACCAGCCGAACAGGGCCAGCAGGCCAAAGAAGAACCATTGCAGCGCATAGAAGAAGTGGGGCCCCTGTCCCATGTCGGGCATGGGTTCGGGCGCCAGCGGAGTCTGGGATGGCGGCGTCTGTTTACGTAGGTTGACGTAGCCGTCATACAGGTCATAGCCGACGGTGCGGGCGGCGCCAATGCTGGAGATAGCCCGGACCTCCCCATCATGGGGTGTGACGGCGTCTCTGTCGGCGCCGTTGTTGACTCGCATCCAGCCGCTGATTTCGACGGTGCCCGAGGGTGGCGGCGGCACATCGGTTACTGCTGCCGCGTTGGCTGCGGTTTGGAACCAACCGCGGTCAACCAGAATCGCGTTGCCGTCGGGCATGATCAGCGGGGTGACGACGTTAACTCCAGGTCCTTCGTCGCGAGTCTTGTATTTGACAATGTATTGATGCGCGACGTCGTAGCTGCCGCGGGCGCTGATACGGGTCCATTCGTCGCCAGCTGACAATGGCTTGTCGACAGCGGTGAAGGTTGCCAACGCTACCGGTGCAACCTTGAAGTGTTTTTCGACCAGCGCATTGTGGTCCTTGCGGCTGTCGAGCCGTTGGAACTGCCAGTTGCCCAACCATGCGCAGATCGCCGCCAGCACGAGCACGAAGACCGCAAATCCGACCCATCGACGGCTCAGCAGGAAGCGGTACACACCATGACGTTAGTTGCCCCGATCAAGTTTGCACGGGCCGGGTATATGCGCATGCCTAGTATGGACCTATGACGATGCCAACCCCCTTTGATCCTTTGATCGATCAACATGGACGCATAGCCACGGATTTGCGTGTTTCCTTGACCGATCGATGCAACCTGCGATGCGAATACTGCATGCCCGCTGAGGGTCTTGACTGGATGCCCACCGACCAGACTCTCAACGATGAGGAGTTGATTCGCCTCATCACGATCGCGGTCGAAAGACTCGGCGTGCGGGACGTACGGTTCACCGGCGGTGAACCCCTGTTGCGCCGGAGCCTGCCCCAAATCGTGGCGGCAACAAAGGCGTTGCCCTCCAAACCGCGTACGGCCATGACCTCCAACGGGCTCGGCCTCAAGCACACCGCGCGGGCGCTGGCCGAAGCCGGTCTCGATCGGGTCAACATCAGCCTGGACACTGTCGATCCGGTCGTCTTTGAGCGCATCACCCGGCGCAACCGACTGAAGGACGTCATTGCCGGCCTCGAGGCAGCCCGCGAGGCGGGTCTCACACCGGTCAAGGTCAACGCGGTCCTCCTGCGCGACATCAACGACCAGAGCGCTCCTGAATTGCTGCGCTGGTGCATGGACCACGGCTACGAATTGCGTTTCATTGAGCAAATGCCGCTCGATGCCCAGCATGGTTGGAACCGCGCCGCGATGGTCACCGCCGACGAAACGTTGGCGCTGTTGGGTCAACACTTCGAGCTGACCGCGATGGACGGTCGCGGTTCGGCCCCTGCCGAGAAGTTCCGTATCGACGATGGACCCCATACGGTTGGCATCATCGGTTCGGTGACGAAGCCATTTTGCGGTGACTGCAACCGGGTCCGTCTCACCGCCGACGGTCAGATCCGCAATTGTCTGTTTGCGCGCGAGGAGTCCGATCTGCGGGCGGCGTTGCGAGGTGGCGCCAGCGACGACGAACTGGTGGAGCGCTGGCTCAAGGCAATGTGGGTCAAACTTCCCGGCCACGGCATCAACGACCCGTCGTTTTTGCAGCCGACGCGTTCGATGTCGGCAATCGGCGGCTGATCCAGGACCGAAGCCGGCCTGCGCTGGGCTCAGGTCTGGCTGAGCGGAACGCTTTCTTTCCAGAAGCCGCGTGCGCTCAGGAACGCCCGCAATGTCTCCTCATGGGTATTGCAGGCGAGCCATACCTTTCGCCGGTCGACTGTGTGCAACTTTGGGTTGTTCCACAACAGTTCGTCTGAGGCTTCTGCGCGACAATCACGCGCCGAGCAGATCAGTTCGACCCGATCAGTCATGGGCGCTAGCGGGCAGTTGTCCGCGGATGTCGGCATCGACGAGGTCGAGGCTCGAACCCTTTTTGCGCACACCGGCATTTGCTAACACTACGGCGAAATACGGCAGGAAGATGGCGCCGGCAAAGAGCACCCAGCGCAACCAGCCATCAACGGCAACCGCACCCAAGAAGCAAGCCGTGCGCACCGCCATCGAGATCGCATAACGCCGCTCACGATGACTGAGTTCATCGCTGTGCGACACAGCAGCCGAGGTGATCGTATAGACCTGTTGCTCTCGCCGCACCGGTTTGTCGCGGACAGGTTTGTCACCCCGATCGGAGACGCTGCCCTTTTTGTCCATGTACCCAACGTTACGCCTGTCCGCAAGTGCGACATGATGAGCATATGAGCAATCGGACATATCGCATCAGCGAGATCGTGGGCACCTCACCAGATGGCATCGATGAGGCCATCGAGAACGGCATCGAAAGGGCAGGGGAGACGTTGCGTCACCTCGACTGGTTCGAAGTCACGGGCATCCGCGGACAGGTTGCCGGCACCGACGTCTCGCATTACCAGGTGACGATGAAGCTTGGATTTCGACTTGAAGACGAAGGCTGACAACGGCTTCGTTTGACCGCCGAGTTCGGGGGTACCCTCGGACACGCCTATAGGAGGACCAATGAAAGACAACACCGATCGGACCATCGACGACGTCGACGATGACGATGAAGGTGATTCCGCTCGCGATGAGCGGCTTGGCCCCTTGGGTGAGCCGAGCGAGAATTCCGATAAACTGCCGTCGTACAAGGATGACGGTCAGTGAGCGATCAGTCCGCGGCGTCGGCGGCTTCGACCTCCTCGCGGGTGATCCCCAGCAAATAGATGATCGCGTCGAGATAAGGCACACTGACCGACGTATGGGCTTCGTCGCGTACGACGGGTTTCGCGTTAAAGGCGATGCCTAGGCCCGCGGCGGCCAACATGTCCAGATCGTTGGCGCCGTCCCCGATGGCCACGGTGTTCTTGACGTCGATGCCGGCCGCAGCAGAAAACCGGCGCAATGCTGCTGCCTTGCCGGGCCGGTCAATAACTGGCCCGCTGAGACGGCCCGTGAGTACACCATCTAAGACCTCAAGGGTGTTGGCCGCGAAGTAGTCGATGCCAAGGTCTGCGGCGAGCCGTTCGATGATCTGCGTAAAGCCGCCGCTGACCAGGGCAAATCGGTAGCCAAGCCGTTTGAGGGTCCGGATCATCGTGTGCGCTCCGGGGGTGAACACGAGCGACTCATAGATGTCGTCGAGGGCTGAAGCATCGACACCGTTGAGGAGGGCGACGCGTGATTCGAGCGAAGAACCAAAATCGAGTTCGCCGCGCATGGCAGCGGCGGTGACCTCGGCCACCTGTTCTTCGCAGCCGGCCTTGGACGCGATCATCTCGATCACCTCGCCCTGTATGAGGGTGGAGTCGACGTCCATCACGACGAGTCGCTGTGCATGGCGTTGCAGGCCGACCGGCTGCACAGCGACATCGAGATTGTGGGTGGCGGCAACCGCGGCCAGTTCGAGTTGCAACTGGTCGGGTTCTGCTCCGGAGACCTCTAGGCGGATCGCGGTGACCGGATAGCGGGCGAGGCGCAAAATGCGGTCGATGTTGCCGCCCGTGGCCTTGATTCGCGACGTTATCGCCGCAAACTGCCTCGGACGCAGCGGTGCTCCCAAGACAGTGACCTGGGTACGACCGACGCGGCGGGCCCGATTGTCGCCGGTGCCATACTCAAAAGTCACCTCAAGATCGAGAGAACCGGCCACCGTACGGACCGCTTTCTCCAGACCGGCATGATCGGTGGCTATGGTCAGCAGGACTCCGAGTACGATCCGCCCACGCAGGACGAGTTGTTCGACATCGATGATTTCAACATCGAAGTCAGCAATACAGCCAAACACCCGCGTGATGAGTCCGCTGCGGTCCCGACCGGTACAGGTCACCAGGACGGTTGGGTCGGTTAGGCGTAGCGCCGGAACGTGTTCGGTCATCGACTAGAGGTTAGCGCGAGCCAAGTTTGGCCACGCGATAGGTTTGGCATGGCCGCTTGAAATCACCGCTAAAGAGGAAGGTGCATGTCACCGGTAATTGAACTCACCGATGTGAGCGTGGTCCGCTCGGGTAAGCATCTGTTGCGCGACATCAACTGGACCGTCCACGAAGGCGAACGATGGGTCATCATCGGCGCCAACGGTGCAGGCAAGACAACCCTGATGCAGATCATCGGCGCCATGATGCACCCTACGACGGGCTCCGCCTCCATCCTTGAAGAGACGCTCGGCCGTGTTGACGTCTTTGAATTGCGCACCCGTATCGGCCATTCCAGCGCGGCTGTGGCCGACCGGATGCCCAAGGCAGAACGCGTTGAGGACGTGGTCTTGTCGGCCGCATACGCGGTGACCGGACGTTGGCATGAGTCATACGACGATCAGGACCTCAACCGTGTCGAACAGATCCTGGGCGAGTTGCGCATCAAACACCTGCGTGACCGCACCTTTGGCACGCTGAGCGAAGGCGAACGCAAACGGGTGCTGATCGCGCGCGCCCTCATGACCGACCCCGAACTGCTGCTGCTCGACGAGCCCGCGGCTGGTCTCGATTTGGGCGGCCGAGAAGATCTCATCTCAAGTCTCAACGTGCTGGCCGAGTCAGCCGAGTCGCCGGCACTCGTCTTGGTGACCCATCATGTTGAGGAAATTCCGCAGGGGTTCACACATTTGCTGATGCTCCGCGGCGGCTCCGTGGTGGCCGCCGGCGAGATCGACAAGACCTTGACGGCCTTCAACTTACAGCGCACGTTCGGTATGCGATTGGACCTCACAGTTGCTGACGGACGGTACACTGCCCGACGTATGGCCCACGGTCATCGAGCACGCTGATCCGATAGCACAGAGCGAGGCGGAAAAATGAACGACTTGGTGAGTTGGATCGGCGACCACACCTGGGTCGGCTGGGTTGGCGCAGCGGTCGCACTGACGCTCATCGAGTTGCTGAGCCTTGACTTGGTCCTGCTTATGTTTGCCGTGGGTGCGCTGACAGCAGCTGTTGTCGCCGCATTGGGTGGGCCGCTGTGGCTGTGCATCGTGGTGTTTGCCGCGCTGTCGATGGCCATGTTGGCGTTTGCTCGTCCCAAACTTGCTCGTATGTTGCATGCGGGCCCCGATCTGGAAACGGGCTGGGAGACAATCGCCGGACGCGTTGCAGTCGTGGATCGCACCGTTGATGTGCATGGTGGGCGAGTCAAACTTGACGGCGAAACCTGGACAGCCCGTACGCCCGATGATTCCGAAGCATTCGAACCCAACACCGAAGTCGCGGTGGTCCGTATCGACGGCGCATCGCTGGTTGTTACCCGAAAGGCAATGTGAACGTGAACGCATTTACGATCGTTTTGATCCTCATTGCGGTGCTCATCGTGGCCGCTCTCAGTTCGGCGGTGAAACGTGTGCCGCAAAAGGCTGCGCCGATCGTTGAACGGTTCGGCAAATACCGCAAGACGTTGCCGCCGGGTCTCAACGTGATCGTGCCGTTCGCCGATCGAGTGCGCTACACCATTGATCTACGCGAAAACGTTGCGTCGTTCCCGCCCCAATCGGTCATCACCGAGGACAACCTGTCGGTCGCGATCGACACGATCATTTATTATCAGGTGACCGATCCGGTTGCCGCGATTTATGAGATCCTCGACTTTCTCAGTGCTATCGAGCAGTTGACGATGACGACATTGCGCAACATTATCGGCGGAATGGACCTCGAGGAGACCCTGACCAGCCGCGAACAAATAAGCGACGTGCTTCGCGGTGAGCTCGACAGCGCCACCGGAAAGTGGGGGATCCGGGTCAACCGTGTCGAGCTCAGGGGCATCGATCCGCCGGCCTCGATCACCGATGCGATGGAAAAGCAGATGCGCGCCGACCGTGACAAGCGCGCCGCGATCCTGACTGCGGAGGGCGATCGCCAGTCGGCCATCCTGCGCGCTGAGGGCGAGAAGCAGGGAGCGATCCTGACAGCGGAGGGCGACCGGCAGGCAACCATTCTGCGAGCCCAGGCCGACCGGGAGGCATCGATCCTGCGCGCCCAGGGTGAAGGCAAAGCGATAGAGACGGTGTTCCAGTCGATCCATGACGGCAACCCGGATCAAAAGTTGTTGGCCTACCAATACCTGCAGATGCTGCCACGCATCGCCGAGGGCGAAGCAAGCACGAGGTGGATCATTCCCACCGAATTGACCAATGCGTTGGAAAGCATGGGTGGGGCGATCGGCAAGATCCCGCTCGACGGCGGCGGTTCGAAGAAGCGAGTCGATCTCGACGAGTCGGCTACCGCTGTCTCCGATGATGATGTGGAGGCCACAAAGGAGTCGGTGGCCGCCGCACTCGCTGCAGCCAAGGAAGCCTCGAGTGACCCGCGTCCGGCCATCGATCGTTGACCCGGCCGGACTCGCGCCTCGCGCATACCCCTTGCGCTGAGCCTTACGTTTGGCAGGCGACTCGCCGGGTTCTGCCTGCGTAACGCAAGGCTCAGCGGAAGTTAGTGCTTGTACGTGCCGTGGAGGACAGCCCGCCCCAGCGTCTTAAACGCCAGGTTAAACGACACGACAGCTGGGCTCACTCCGTCATCGATGCCAAGTGACTCTTCGCTGACGGCATGCACGACGAAGAAATAGCGGTGCACCTGATCGCCTTCGGGCGGTGCAGCTCCCGTATAGCCTTTGACACCGCCATCGCCTGCCACCTGAAAGGCCTGACCGGGCAGATCGCCGCCGCCGCCTAGCCCGGCTGGAAGCGAGGTGACATCGGCTGGAATGTCGACGAGCACCCAGTGCCAGAACCCGCTCGGGGTCGGTGCGTCGGGATCGAAACAGGTCACCACATAGCTCTTGGTGCCCTCGGGTGCGCCCGACCACGACAACTGTGGCGACGTGTCGCCGAACGCATTGACCTGATCGTCCTTGAGCGGGGCGCCATCGGTGACATCGTCACTGGTCACCGTGAACGTTGCCGCAGCTGGCAACAGGTCGTAGGGATTAGGGGCAACTGGTCGGTCGAGGCTCATGCTCCTAGGCTAGCGCGGTGGCCGAATACATAGAAGCGGTCGACGTGCACGATACGCGGCTGCGTGACTACGTCGACCTTCGCGATGTCCATTTGCGTAAACTCCTCGAAACCGAGCGTGGCATCTTCTTGGCCGAGGGCGAAAAGGTCGTACGGCGGGCGCTCGAGTCCGGCAATGTGCCGCGCTCATTCCTGATGTCGCAGCGTTGGCTCGAACCGCTCGCCGATCTTCTCGATGCCATCGACGTACCCTGTTTCATCCTCGGGGACGATCAGATCGAAACCCTGACCGGATTCCATGTCCATCGCGGCGCACTGGCGGCTCTCGAGCGGCCCTCACTACCGTGCGCCGCCGACGTGTTGAAAGACGCCAACCGGATCGTCGTGATCGAGGACGTGATGGACCACACCAACATTGGCGCAATTTTTCGAAGCGCCGCAGCGCTGGGATTCGACGCGGTGCTGTTGTCACCTCGCTGTGCCGATCCGCTTTATCGGCGAGCCATCAAGGTGTCGATGGGCTCGGTTTTCTGGTTGACCTATGCCCGCCTTGAGGACTGGCATGGCGCTCCCCGATTGCTTCGTGACGCCGGTTTTATGACGTATGCCCTGACGTTGGCCGCAGATGCTGTTCCCCTCGACACGGTGACCGTGGGCTCCAAGGTGGCGCTGCTGGCCGGCTCCGAAGGCCATGGGCTGAGCCCGCACTGGAGCAGGGGTGCCGATCATCGAGTCGTCATACCGATGCGTGCCGAGATTGACTCGCTCAACGTGGCCGCTGCCGTCGCAGTGGCCTGCTGGCAACTGCGAGCAGGGACCTAGGAGGCGCCGTCTAGACTGGACGAATGCTTCCCATCTGGACAGCCCTGGCTGGGCTTGCGGTCGGTATGGGGTACGCGGCCATCAGTCAACGGCGGCGTGCGGGCCGCCCGCAACCGGGTCCGCGCCTGCTCGACGCGCAAACAGTTGAACAGGTCAATGCGCTCGTGATTGGTGATAAGTCACTCCGCGCAATCAGGCTGCTCCGCAAACACACCGGACTGACGCTGTTAGCGGGCAAGAACCGGATCGACGATTGGCGCGTTGACGAAGAGCGTGCCGCTGCGCTATCGCAGTAACGCCGAGATGTGCTTCCACTGGGATCCAGATTGCGTTCTGCCCCCGTAGGCGACCCTGAAAATGGCGCTGAAGGTCAGGACGGTTTGACCAAGGGGGTGACGGGCCAGTCGTCGGGGTAGTCCTCGGCGAGCTGCCGGTGCTGTTTGTACAACTTTTTGCGGGCACGATCGGGTACACGGTCGCCGAACACGGTGCCGAACAGGTGATCGGTTTCATGCTGGAGGCAGCGCGCCAACAGTCCGGTGCCGGTGAACGTCACCGGTTTACCCCCGTGGTCGGTGCCATCAACGGTGGCTGTGGTGGGCCGCGCGCATGCGGTGAAGGCTCCGGGTAATGACAGGCAGCCCTCCTCGTCGACGTCGAGCTCGCGGTCCTTGCCCTCGGGGAGCGTGAGCACCGGATTGCACACCACACCGGTGACGTGGTCGCCGTCGTCATCGGGACAGTCGAATACGAACACCGCAACGTCCTCGCCTACCTGATTGGCAGCCAGTCCCACGCCCTGCGCGGCATACATGGTGGCAACCATGTCCTTCACAAGCGTATAGAGGTTTTCGTCATAGTCGGTGACCGGTGTGAGCGTTTGATGCATCACGGGGGTGTCCCAACGCGTGATCGGCCTAACCTGGCCGCCGGTCGGTAAAGGACGCGACTGTGTTTGGGACACGGATTCTCCTTGCATCGGCTGCGAAAAGATTATCTGACCTCGAAGTAGTCGGGGTCGCCGACCGCGTCGACGTTTGCCTGCGGTGAGGCAGGTCACTCTCGGCGGCGGGCCTGCCAACTGCAACTCCGAGTTACACTCGGGGTGCGGCTGGCCCGCATCGACTGGGAAGCAATCGGGCGTAACTTGAGTCGACGGCAAGGAGAATCTGTGACGAACGATCCCATGG
>JBBSRT010000023.1:0-13805 GCA_038242765.1 Propionibacteriales bacterium | reverse complement strand
CATGGTCGTCTGCATCGCTTTCTGCTGCCCGGTTGTGTTCTGTATGACCGCCGTTCGGTCAGACCCCCGACCGCGTCGGATCTGGCATCGGGGAAGTGATGTCAGAGCCAGGCGGTCAGAGATCTGGCCGAACGATGATCAAAAGATGCCGGGCATCACCTCTTCGGACATGTCTGCGAAGGGTTCTTCCTGCTCAGCGGAGAAGTCGGTCCAACGCTGCGCATCCCAGATCTCGATGCGGTCCATGGCACCGACGACGACACAGTCGCGGTCCAGGGCCGCCCAATCGCGCAGGACTGCCGGGACCGAGATGCGGCCTTGCTTGTCGGGCATTTCAGATGATGCGCCACTGAAAAGCATGCGCAAGAAGTTGCGGCTCTTCTTATTGGTGAATGGAGTGGTGCGCACCCGGTCGGTGAAGTCGTTGAAACTTTCGGGAGTCCAACCGAAGATGCAATTTTCCTGTCCGCGGGTGAGTACGAGTCCGCCTTCGAGTCGCGGTCGGAACTTGGCCGGCAAGAAGAGCCGGCCCTTGTCGTCCAGGCGAGGCGTGTAGGTGCCGAAAAAGTTTGAAATCTCAACTGCACTCACCTCATTTCTCCTTCCACAGACGACCCAAGCGCTCCATTTCGCACCACCATACTCCACAACGCTCCACATTCAACGCGAAATAGCGGGGTTGTGCGGCGATTTGGGCAGAATATTTTTGCCGGACTCCCGACGCTCAGCGCGCATACCGGTGTCAGAGCAAAGAAAAACCGCCCCAGTGGGGCGGTTTGGTGTTCAAAGGGAGGAGAATGGAGCGGTCAGTTAGTAACCGTCACCCTGTTGGCGCTTGTTCCAGCGCTCTTCCATCCGGTCGACGAACGAGCCAGAGGGTTTGGATGGGGGTGCTTGCTGTCGCGGCTTTTCATCGCCGCCTCCACCGTCGTCGGCGATACCTTTGCGCCAAGCATTGAGGAAGGCATACGAGCCGGCAAGCATCGCCACGAATCCGATCACGGCAATGTAGGTGTTGGCCATGACGGCGCCGGCAAGCAAGAGCACAACGCCAAGGACGAAGCCGCCGGCGGCAATCATGGCGATGCGCCGGTTGCGAGCATGCAGCTTCGAGCCCCTGAGCGTCGACGCAAAGTCGGGGTCCTCAGCGGCAAGCGACTGCTCCAATTGATGAAGTAGTCGTTGCTCTTCTTCGGAGAGTGGCACCGGGTTCCTCCTGATTGAAACGGCTTGTCTCTAGTCTAAGCGTGCAATCGTGTGGAGGCCAGTCGCAATCGGTGCGAAGTCCGTCGATTGGTTGACGGCGGCCTCAAGAGCGTAGAGCCGATCACGTCCGCCCGGCTCCGCATCGATCAAAGCGCTGGGCACCAGATCGGCAAAGACGCCCAACGCATGGGTGCTTTCGATGGTCAGCCCGGCTGCCTCCAGGAGTTGCGCCACCTCCGCGAAGTCATAACGCCGCGGACCCTTTTGGCGCACATCCCAGTCCGCTGCGCAGGAGCCAAACAACTCTTGAGCCTGGCTAAAATCGCCCGCGATCGCCCTCGCCAGCACGGCGGCCAGACGACCGGCGACCACCACGCTCGCGTAGCCGCCGTGGCGCAACGCGTGTGCGATGGCTTTGAGCGCCTCAACCGGATCGTCGACGACTTCGAGCACACCATGGCACAAAATGAGGTCCGTCGAACCGACATCGATGTGCTCGGCGAAGTCAGCGGTGTCCCCCAGTATCCCGGTGACAGCTCCGTCGACATTGCTTTCTGATGCCCGGCGATGCAGTGAAGCCAGCGCGTCGGGGCTCGGGTCGACGACGCTGACCCGGTGCCCGTTTTGTGCAAGTTGGACTGCTTCCCGACCGGTCCCGCCCCCCAGATCGACTATTGTCAGTGCCGCATCGTTGCCGCCGGCAGCTTCGACCGCGTCGGTGACTGCTCGCCACATGACAACGCCGCGCACTGGTCCCATGACCGCAACTGTGCCATACGGCGGTAACGTCATGGCATGACGATGCATCCGCAGATTGAGAACGTCACACGGGCCCTCAGCGCGGCCGGGGTAGCCGGCGAAGTGCGCGTGCTGCCCGACTCGACGCGCACCGCCGCCGAAGCTGCGGCTGCCCTCGGTGTCGATGTCGGCGCGATCGCCAACAGTCTTGTCTTTGACGCCGATGGCGAAGCGGTCCTGATTTTAACCTCGGGCGCGCATCGCGTCGATACCGACAAGGTGGCCGACGAACAAGACATCGCAATGCTCAACCGCGCGCCGGCAGCGTTTGTCCGGCTGTCCACCGGTCAGGCGATCGGCGGTGTGTCACCGGTCGGCCATCCCACGCAACTGCGGACGTTCGTCGACACCGCGTTGGCCTCATACGCTCAGATTTGGGCAGCGGCCGGCCATCCCCACGCGGTGTTCCAGACGACTTTCGATGAGTTGGTCACCCTGACCGGCGGAAGCCCCGTCGATGTGGCGTGACTGAGGCCGACCGGTGACCAAGGTCGTCGTTGTCGGCGGTGGGTTCGCCGGACTCTCGGCCGCGATCCGCATTGCCAAACTCCGCCACGAGGTGACGCTGCTCGAATCGTCTGATCGTCTCGGTGGCCAACTGCGCGGGGTGAGCCATGGCGGACACACCTGGCAGGTCCATCCTGAAGTCGTGACACTGCCGGGGGTCTTCCGTGACCTATTTCGAAAGTCCGGGCGGCCGATGGACCAGATTCTGGGTATGTCGAAGATCGGTGGCCGGCGGCATTACCTTCGGGACAAGACAGCGCTGGATCTGCCGCTGGGCAACCGCGGTGACCAGAATCAAGTGTTGGTCGAGGCGTTCGGCCGCGATGACTGGTCGCCATGGGTCGACGCCCAGGCCGACGTGTGGGACGTCATACGGCGTGTCTACCTCGACCGACAGTTCACCGGCCGCGACGACCTGACCAAGGTGCAATGGAAGACATTGCGTCCACGCCGCACCATGGCGAAGGTCGCCGGTAAAGACCTCGAGGATGAACGACTCCAATCGTTGGTCGCAGACCCGATCAGTCTCGGCGGCGATGAGTTGCGACTGACTCCGGGATTTGTCGCCGTTAAGCACTACGTGGAACGCAACTTCGGGCTCTGGACCTTTGATGGTGGCCGCAATGGACTGGCCGACGCCTTGGCCCAACGCGTCGTTGAACGCAAGATCGACGTCGAATACGGCACGCATGCCACCGGGGTAGTCATGGATGCCGGCGTGGTGCGCGGCGTCCACGTTGGCGCCGACGTCGTCGATGCCGAACACGTCGTGTGGGCCAGCCCGCAGTGGCCGAACCCGGTGCCAGCCCCCCGCGAAATGCCACGGATGCCATCGGCACGCTGCTACTTGAGGCTCGACCTCGATGCCCCCGGTTTGAGCGACGACATCATGATCCACGGCGATCCGCCGCTGCACATGTGGACCAACGGGCCCGGGCAATGGACCGTCGAACACCGAGGTGGCGAAGATCCCATTATCGCGATGGTGCGCTGCGGATTGGATGTGCGCCAACACATCATCGAACGCTGGGACCAGTCCCCCGTCGACTTGGTGACCCAGGGGCATTGGGGGTGGGCATGGCAAGGCTGGAGCACAGCACTCGCACTGCCAGGGGTTACCGCCAATGATGGTCCCACCGGATTGAGTTTTGCCGGCGCCCACGCCTATCCCGGACCTACCCTCGAGATGATCGGGATGCGCACCGCCGTCATCGCCGAAACCTTCCGCCGCTAATTTCGAATTCGGCGTCGCCGCCCAAGGTTTTCTGGCACCCCCCAAGCGTTACAACACGTGGGCGGCGTATAAACACCACGGGCCCGTGGGAGTCCGCGGCGGACCAAACTCGGCTGCGAGCGATCAACCCCGCTGCAGGTTCGCATAGATCTGGCGGGTCGCCTTCGAATGATTCAGCGTGTAGAAGTGCAGTCCGGGGGCGCCGCCGGCCAGCAGCTCTTCGCACAACTCGGTCGCGATGGCGATCCCCTCGGCGCGTATGGCCATCGGGTCATCTGCCACCGGCTGCAGCCGGTTCAACACCTCGGCAGGCAGTTCGGAGCCGCACAGCTGCGCCATACGGGTGACTTGCGACAGACTCGTGATCGGCATGATCCCGGGAACAACCGGAATGTCGCAACCGAGGTTTCGGGCACGTTCGATCAACGCAAAATAATCAGGTGCACGAAAGAACAGCTGAGTCACCGCGAACTCGGCGCCAGCGCGGGCCTTGTCGACCAAAATCTGAGCATCGGCATCGAGATCGTTGGCTTCGGGATGACCTTCGGGGAAGGCAGCTACCCCGACGCAGAAGGCACCGGCTTGGCGCGCCATCTCCACGAGTTCGATCGCATGGCTGAGCCCGTTCGGGTGTGACTGCCATGGTTCACCGATGCCACCATGGGGGTCACCACGCAATGCCAGCACATGATTGACGCCTGCGGCCTCATACTGTTTGAGCACCCACTCAAGGTCGTCTCGGCTTTGTTCGACGACCGTCAGATGGCCTACCGGCCGCAGGGAGGTCGATTCGGCGATGCGTCCGGTGATCCGTACCGTACGTTCACGGGTGCTGCCGCCGGCGCCGTAGGTGACCGAAACAAAGGTCGGGTTCACATATTCGAGTTCCGATATCGTGGCCCACAACTGTTGTTCGCCGGCATCGTCCTTGGGCGGGAAAAACTCAAACGAAAAACTCGGTTCAGGCGCCCGTAGGGAGTCGCTCAAGGAGCAATGGGCAGTTGGCATGACCTAAAGGTATCGTCCGCACTGTGACCGCACCCGTGGATGATCTCGCATTTCAGACACTTGTCGACGAAAGCCTCGCAGCGTTCGTCGATGATCAGCGTCGCCAACTGCATGAAATGGGCCCTGACATTGATGCCTTCATCGACGTTGCGGCCGATTTCGTAGCCAGCGGCAAACGTTTGCGGCCGGCGATTTGCTATGCCGGCTGGTGTGCAGCCGGCGCGGACCCAGGAGACGAACGCATCACCTGGGCCGCCGCAGCCTTCGAATGGCTGCAGGGCAGCGCCTTGGTTCACGACGACCTCATGGACGGCTCGGACACCCGCCGGGGCAAACCGTCGGCGCACCGCGCGTTCGAGGGCACACACCGCGGTGAAGGCGCTGTCGGAGATGCCGAAGGATTCGGTATGGGGGCAGCGATCCTTCTTGGCGACCTCATGTTGTCGTGGACTGACGCCATGGTGCGCACCAGCGGATTTGACGTGGCCGCAATCGAGCGGGCGATGCCCTACCTCGATGCATGCAAATCCGAGGTCGTCGCCGGCCAGTTCCTTGATGTGCGCGGGCAGACCAAAGCGCGCACGTCGGTCGAAGATGCCATGCGGATCGTGCGCTACAAGTCGGCAAAGTACACCGTCGAACGCCCGCTGCATGTAGGCGCCGCTCTAGCTGGTGCACCGAAGCCGACCATGGATGCGCTGAGTGCATTCGCGATCCCGCTTGGCGAAGCCTTCCAGCTGCGCGACGACATCTTGGGCATCTTCGGCGATCCCGCAACCACCGGCAAGCCGGCCGGCGATGATTTGCGCGAAGGCAAACGTACGGTGTTGGTCGCACGAACCTATGAGTTGAGCGACGAGAAGGGTCGTGCGTTGCTGCGCAAGGGTTTGGGCGACAACGCCCATGTTGATGCACTGTCCGCGCTCATCGCCAGCAGCGGCGCACTGAAAGCGGTGGAACAACAAATCGCCGAGTTAGAGACGACGGCAGAACAGGCGCTCGAGGCGCTGCCTACCGCGCAGAATCAGTTGCGTGAACTCTTGCGGAGGTCCACTCGACGCAGCCGCTGAAGCTGTGACCGGTTCGCTATAGCTCCGGTTAGGTCAAAAAGCCAAGGCCTGTGCCCGACGGCGGACCTCGGCCGGGCGGTTCTCATGCAGCGCATCGATCGGACGTCCCGGCAATGAGTCGTCTGGAGTGAACATCCAAACTGCTGCCTCTTCGTCGCTGAAACCCGAATCTGCCAGCAGGGTCAGGGTCCCGGGCAACCCGTTGACGATCTGGTCGCCCGAAAGGCAGCGCGCGGGCACCCACGGCACCCGTGAACCAGTCGTGCGCAACGCGATCAGTTGTCCTTCGCTGGCCAATTGGCGCACCTTGTTGCGGGTCACTCCCAAAATGTCGGCTGCCTGGTCAAAGGTCAACCAATGGTCGACAAGTTGGTCAAGGTCAGTAGTTTCGGCAGGGTTCGGGTCCACCTGACAAGGGTGACACGCTTCAGCCCGTAACCCGAACAATGGGTCTTGACTCCGTAGACTGACCCGGGGACCCACCGGCATTTCGCCCCCGTGATTTGTGGGCCGAGGAGGACGCACGTGGCAGCGATGGGCGATGAAGCTCTCATCGGTCGTGTCCTCGACGACCGCTATGTAATCGGCGAGCGCATAGCGCGCGGCGGCATGGCCAGCGTTTTCATCGCCACTGACAAGCGTCTCGACCGCGTGGTGGCGGTCAAGGTCATGCATACCGGGATGGGCGACGATCGTCAGTTCACCGAGCGTTTTGTGCGCGAGGCGCGCTCTGCAGCCAAACTCAACCACCCCAATGTGGTGGCAGTCTTCGATCAGGGCTCCGATGGTGACGTCACCTATCTGGTGATGGAGTACGTCCCCGGCCGCACACTGCGTGATGTGATGCGCGACGAATCTCCGATGCCGCCGCGGCGGGCACTTGCTCTGATCGAGCAGGTGCTCATCGCTCTGTCCGCAGCGCACGCTGCCCACATTATCCATCGTGACGTCAAACCCGAAAATGTGCTGATCACACCCGAAGGCGAAACGAAGGTCGCCGACTTCGGGCTAGCCCGTGCTGTCAGCGCCGCCACCACCGCCACCGGCGGCACCCTGATCGGCACGGTGTCCTACCTGGCGCCCGAGATTGTGGTCAACGAAGGAGCAGATGCGCGCTCCGATGTCTATGCCTGCGGCGCGATGCTGTTCGAGATGCTGACCGCCATGAAACCGCATACCGGAGAGAGTCCCATCCAGGTCGCGTACAAACACGTACATGAGGACATCGCCAGCCCTTCGCAACTGGTCGGCCAAGTCCCGCCCTATGTCGACGCCCTCGTCCTCCGGGCCACCGCACGCAACCGTGACCTGCGTCCTACCGACGCCCATGTGATGCTCAAACAGGTCCGTCGGGTGCGGTCGGCTCTGGCCTCGGGCCTCGATGATGACCGTGATCTCACCGCTGATCTATTGCCCAATGCCAACCGTACGGCCGACGAAATCGAGGATGACACCGCAGACTTTCCCTATTTGTGGGGCGCGGCCGCCGCAACCGCGCAGGCGGTCCATGGCTCCCTAATGGACAACCCGACCGCGATCGTCAACCGTGGAGAGTCGACGATGGTTGCCGAGCACGGTTTGATGCCGACCCGACAACAACGCACCGGTTTGCAACCCCCCATGGGATCTGATCAATACAAGACCCTCAAACGCGGGCGTAATCAACGCCGCCGTGGACCAATCCTGCTGATTGTGGCATTAATTTTGGCGATGCTTGCCGGTTTCGGCGGCTGGTATTACGGAGTCGGCCGATATGTCGAGACACCCAGGCTAACCGGTATGCAGTTTGATGCGGCCAAAGCCGATGCGAAGAGCGCCGGATTTGACCTTTCGGTGCAGGAAACTAAGTTTTCCGAAGAGATCGCCAAGGACGTCGTGATGTCCACCGACCCGGCCCCCGGGGACAAGGTACTTCCCGAATCGAAGATTAGTGCCGTGGTCTCGAAGGGCAAAGAACGTTATGCGGTGCCCAAGCTCAAAGGAAAATCGGTCGGCGAGGCCAAAGCGATCCTCGCCAAGCTGAACCTCAAGGTTGGCGAGATCGACAAAAAGTATGACGAAAAGATCACCAAGTCCGACATCATCGGCACCGACCTCAAGGCCGGCTCCCTGCTCAAACGTGGTGAGAGTGTCGACCTGGTGGTCAGCCTCGGTCGACAGCCGATCAACGTGACCGATTACACCGGAAAATCCGAAAAGGATGCGGCGGCCGGCCTTGAAAACGCCGGATTCACCGTCGATGTCACCCTCGCCAACGACGACAAAGTCGACAAGGGCAGCGTCATCGCCCAAGACCCTAAGTCCGGTCAACGATTCCGCGGCACCACGATCGCCTTGACGGTCTCCTTGGGTCCCGAGAAGATCGACGTCCCTAACGTCGTGGACAAGGCCGGCGACAAGGCCGAGAAGGTGCTCAAGAAGGCCGGTTTTAAGGTGAAGTGGGAACCGTTCAAGGTCGGCGATGCCCGGGTGCGCAGCCAGACGCCAACCGGCAAGGCCAAGCCTGGGAGCACGATCAAGCTCAGCCAGGTGAGTTTTTAGTTGACGGCCCGTCTGGCAGGTCTGGCACTGCTGGCCGTCACCGCAGTCTGGGGTTCGACCTTCTTCCTGATTAAAGATTTGCTCGACCGTGTGCCGGTCATCGACTTCTTGGGCGTGCGGTTCGCGCTGGCAGCGGTCGTGCTGCTGGCGTTGGCGCCGCGAACGATTGGCCGGCTGAGTCCGCGGGTCCGGCGCCAAAGCGTAGCGGCAGGACTGATCTACGGGTTGGCACAGATCCTGCAAACAGCCGGACTCGCCCACACCGCGGCCAGCGTCTCGGGTTTTATCACCGGCATGTATGTCGTGGCAACGCCGGTTCTCGCCGCGCTGATCTTCGGGCAGCGGGTCACCCGCGTCGTATGGGCTGCCGTCGCCCTCGCGACCATCGGACTCGCGATCTTGTCACTGCGCGGTTTCAGCGTCGGCTATGGCGAGTTCATCACGTTTTTGTCAGCTCTGCTGTATGCGCTGCACATCGTGGCACTGTCACGCTGGACCAGCGCCAAGGACGCCTACGCAATGGCAACGATCCAGATGATCGTCATTGCGGCCGTCTGTCTGATCGTGGCCGCACCCGGCGGTATCGTGCTGGCTCAGACTCCACGCGACTGGGTGGTTGTTGTCTATATGGCAGTGGCGGCAAGCGCGCTTGCGATGCTCGCGCAAACGTGGGCGCAGGCCCATCTCAGCGCTCCGCGTACGGCCATCCTGATGACCATGGAACCGGTTTTCGCCGCCTTCTTCGCGATCGCGTTCAGCGCGGAGCAGATGTCGGGACGCATCGTGATCGGTGGAGCCTTTGTGCTGGCCGCCATGTTGATTGCCGAACTCACCGCGACGCAGGAACCCACGCCAATCGAGTGAACTGGCGTCCGCTGCGCCTCGAGTCAGCCGATATCGGCTGCCGGCGTCCGGTGCGCAAGCATCTCAGCGACCAGAAACGCCAGTTCGAGGGACTGTACCCGGTTGAGACGCGGATCGCACAAGGTCTCATAGCGATGTGTCAGGTCCGCTGCCGATAGTGCCGCTCCCCCGCCGACACATTCGGTGACATCATCACCGGTGAGCTCGACATGCAAACCGCCCGGCCATGTGCCCAGCGATCGGTGCACTTCGAAAAATCCGCGCACTTCATCGATGATGTCATCGAATTCGCGGCTCTTGTAGCCATTGTCGGTCTCAAAAGTGTTGCCATGCATCGGATCGCAAATCCACGCCACCTCGACACCGGCCGCGGTCACCTTTTCGACGAGATCGGGAAGCAGATCACGAATCTTCGTCGAACCGAACCTCGTAATGAAGGTGATCTTGCCCGGAATCTGTTCGGGATTGAGTTTTTGATAAAGCGCTATCGCGTCGTCGGGGGTGGCCGTCGGTCCGAGTTTTACCCCCACCGGGTTCGAGATTTTGCTCAACAACTCCACATGGGCGCCGTCGAGCTGCCGGGTACGCTCCCCGACCCACAGGAAGTGGCCGGAGACGTCGTAAGGGGTTTGCGTCCGTTGATCGATGCGCGTCAGTGCGTGCTCATATTCAAGAATCAAGGCCTCGTGCGAAGAATGGAAGTCAACGGTATGGAACTCGGCAGGGTCAACACCGCAGGCCTCCATGAACGCCAACGCGCGATCGATGTCGGCACCCATCCGTTCATAGCGCTGACTCAGCGGACTGTTGCGCACGAAGTCGGTGTTCCAGGTGTGCATTTGGCGCAAGTCAGCATAACCACCGGTGACGAAAGCCCGAGCAAGGTTGAGAGTTGCTGCCGAAGCGTTGTAAACGTCGACGAGTCGCGCCGGATCGGGTTCGCGCGATTCGGGCGTAAACGCAAAACCGTTCACCGCGTCTCCGCGGTAGGCCGGTAGCGTGATGCCGTCGCGGGTTTCGCTGTCGCTGGAGCGTGGCTTCGCGTACTGGCCGGCCATCCGTCCCAATTTGACCACCGGGACACTCGCGGCGTAAGTAAGCACAACCGACATCGACAGAAGAACCCGAAGCTTGTTGCGGACGTTGTCGGCCGTGACACCATCGAAGGTTTCCGCGCAGTCGCCGCCCTGCAGGACGAACGCCTTGCCGCGAGCCACATCGGCGAGCTTGTCGCGCAGGTTGTCGCACTCGCCAGCGAAGACCAGCGGTGGCATCTGACGGAGTCGGCCGACCGCAGCATCGCGGCGCCCCAGATCGCGGTATGTCGGCTGCTGGACAGCACCCATCGCATGCAGGTCAACAAGTGAGGGAATGGTCACCACTCAAGGATAGTCCCCGACCCCACAGCACCGAACGTCCAGCCAACCAACGTCCAACCGACGAAGACTCAGCCGAAGGACACTCAACCGAAGAACACTTGCGCCTCGGCAAATTGGTCGGGCGGCACGACCTTGAGCTCGCCGGTGCCCTCGGCCAGCGGAACCCGGATGATCTCGGTGCCGCGCAAGGCCACCATGACGCCAAAATCGCCGTCACGGGCCGCGCGGATCGCGTGCAAGCCGAACCTGGTGGCCAACCACCGATCGAACGCGGTCGGGGTGCCACCACGCTGGAGGTGGCCGAGCACGACAGCACGGCTCTCCTTGCCGGTCCGCTCCTCGATTTCGCTGGCCAGTCGGTCGCCGATGCCGCCGAGCCGGACATGGCCGAAAGAGTCCGCTTCACCACTGACCAAGGTCATGTCGCCCCCCTCGGTGGGGGTTGCACCCTCCGAGACGACGACGAGGGCTGAATACCCCGACTCAAAGCGGCTCTCCACCCGGGCGCACACATCGACGATGTCGAAGGGCTGTTCGGGGATCAGTATGACGTTGGCGCCGCCAGCCATACCGCTGTGCAGCGCGATCCACCCTGCGTGCCGGCCCATGACCTCAACGACCACCACCCGATGGTGTGAATCGGCCGTGGTGTGTAGTCGGTCGATCGCTTCGGTGGCGATATTGACCGCGGTGTCGAAACCAAAGGTAAAGTCGGTGCCCGAAAGGTCGTTGTCAATGGTTTTGGGGACACCAATCACGTTGACGCCCAACTCGGCCAGCTTCGTCGCAACGCCAAGAGTGTCCTCGCCGCCGATGGCTATCAAAGCGTCGCAACCGCTGTCCTGAAGGCTGCGCTGGATGCGTTCAACGCCCCCTTCCATGGCGAAGGGGTTCGTCCGCGATGTTCCCAAGATCGTTCCGCCGCGAGGCAGAATGCCGCGCACCTCATCGACACCCAGTGTCATCGTCAAGTTGTCGAGCGGACCTCGCCATCCGTCCCTGAACCCAACGAATTCGATCCCGTCGGCGGCGCCTTGGCGTACCGCGGCCCGGATCACCGCATTGAGGCCCGGGCAGTCGCCGCCACCGGTTAGTATCCCCACTCGCATTCTTACGCTCCTTCTGTTCGACATGAACCATCAATCGACGCGAATCGTTGGTCGGGTCGCCCCGACCACGTCACTCTGGTGCGATCTCTTCCCATACCTCTGCAGACTCTGCACGAGCTACATCCCGGGCCGCGAGCCGTTCAGCTTCTTTGTCGCGCTTCTTGGCGTCGGGCGCATAGAGGTCGACATATTCCTGATCGGACAGGCTCATGATTTCGTACATGATCTCGTCGGTGATCGCACGCAGGATGTAACGATCATCTTGCATACCGTCATAGCGACTGAAGTCAAGCGGTTTGCCAAACCGTACACCTGGTCGCGCGTATCTTCCGAAGATCTTGCCCGCCGGTGCGACAACATCGGTGTTGGTGACCGCGAGCGGTATCACCGGCACCTTGGCCTCGAGCGCGAGCCTGGCAACCCCGGTGCGGCCGCGATAGAGCTTGCCATCATGTGACCGTGTGCCCTCGGGATAGATTCCACAGACCTCGCCCTGATTGAGCAACGCCAACTGGGTTTTGATCGCTCCGGCTGCGGCGCTGCCACTGGACCGGTCGATCGGCACCTGACCGGCTCCCGAAAAGAACTTTTTCTGGAACCAGCCCTTGAGTCCGGCACCTTCAAAGTATTCGGCTTTGGCAACGAAAGTCACCCGTCGCGGTACCACCAGTGGCATGAAAAGCCAGTCCGCATAGGACAGATGATTGCTGGCAAGAATCACCGCTCCTTCTTTGGGCAGGTTTTCGGTTCCGGTGGCCCAGGGTCGAAAGATCAGTTTGAGCACCGGTCCCAACACGAGGAATTTCAAGAACCAATAGAACACAGCGCCTCCTTCAGCACGGCAAGACTCTACTCTGTCTTTGATGTCGCTTCGGCCTCTCCTGGAGAACTCCAGATTGTCTATGCATGGACCGGTCCGATGAGCGACGATGGACCTATGACGACCCTGCGCGCAAACATTGTTCCCGGCACCGAACCGCTGTCGATTGACGGCGGGCCGGTCGGGATTCTGCTCTGCCACGGATTCACCGGGTCGCCGGCTTCGATGGTGCCGTGGGCCAAGGACCTGGCCGGTCATGGCTACACCGTGCGAGTCCCGCGCCTCCCCGGTCACGGTACGACCTGGCAAGACATGAACACCACCGGTTGGCAGGACTGGTATGGCGAGGTCGATTCAGCCCTGACCGAGTTGCACACCGTATGCGACCGCGTTGTGGTGACCGGACTCTCGATGGGCGGATGCTTGGCACTGCGGCTGGCGCAGCAGCGCCCCACCGACGTTGATGCGCTCATCCTGGTCAACCCGGCTGTGAAGCTCAACAACATACAGTTGCTGGCGGTGCCGGTCCTGAGGTTCGCGGTGAAAGCCATGCCCGGCATCGGCAATGACATCAAGCTCCCCGGCGCCGACGAGATCGGCTACGACAAAACACCGTTGCATGCGTTGCATTCGCAGCTGAAGATGTGGAAGGACGTACGGGCCAACATGGGCAAGGTGACCCAGCCGCTGCTTTACTTTCGCTCCGACGTCGACCATGTCGTTGATGACACGTCAACGAGTCTCATCATGTCGGGGGTCTCTTCGACGGTGAGCCAGCTCGTGCCCTTGCACGACAGTTATCACGTGGCAACGATCGACAACGAGGCGCAAATGATTTTCGACAGGTCGACACAATTCATCGAAGACAACGCCGAGTCTCATGACTGAGGGACCCTCCGATGAGTTCGATCGCATAGTCGAAGGACTAGACCTTGACTCCTATGACAGCGATTTCCTCGACCACGACCGGGCCGACGACCCATCGTCGTCGACGAGGCCCATCACTCACCCTTCGGGGGCTCGCGAATCCACAGCGCCCCGTAACCACTTACGGATGTTCGCGCTCTGGAGCGTGCTGGGCACCCCACTTGGGCTGGTGGTAGCGACGATGTCTGGGCTGATGCTTCCACGATCAGTTGTCCTGGCCGCCGCGCTTATTTTTGTCGCCGGGTCGATCTACTTGATTTCGCAACTGCCCGAACACGGGCCCGGCCACCCGGACTGGCCGGACGACGGCGCCGTGCTCTGAGCCGCGACATGTCGGCCGCT
>JBBSRT010000022.1:0-13877 GCA_038242765.1 Propionibacteriales bacterium | reverse complement strand
CCGCCGAAGGGCCGATCACCCGCGAACAACTCGACGAGGCACATCAGCACATGTTGGAGAAGACCCTTGGATAGATACGGCGGTGACGTCTTGGGCGGCGATTGGCGCAAACCGCCTCGGGGCCGCACCACTAAACATGAGGCAACGATCGGCATCGTCGTCGAAGACGTCACCACCGATTTTTGTGGAGAAATCGTCCGCCTAGACCGCGACCTGCATACGGTCGAACTCGAGGATCGCCGGGGTACGCGTCGTACCTTTGAGCTTGGTCCGGGGTTCTTGCTCGACGGTCACCCCGTCGAACTCCACGCACCGGCGCGCAAGGCACCTGCAACGTCGACGCGGACCGCTTCGGGCTCCGTTGCCGTGACTGGCGGCCGCGCTCGCGTCGCGCTGCCGAGCCGGATATTCGTCGAAGGCCGACATGATGCCGAACTCGTCGAAAAGGTTTGGGGAGACGACCTGCGCATCGAAGGCGTAGCGGTCGAATATTTGGGCGGTATCGACGACCTGGCCGCGGTCGTCAAAGACTTTGCACCCACTGCGCAGCGCCGACTCGGTGTCTTGGTCGACCACCTGGTGCCCGGCTCGAAGGAGTCCCGCATCGCCGCACAGGTGAAGAATAAAAATGTCCTCGTGGTGGGACATCCCTACGTCGATGTGTGGCAATCGGTGAAACCGGCACGCCTGGGCCTTGAGCAATGGCCGACGATCGACCGCTCCATCGAATGGAAGCACGGAATCTGCGCATCGCTGGGTTGGCCGCACCGCGATCAAGCCGATATCGCGCGTGCTTGGAAGCAGATTTTGGGCCGTGTGCACTCCTATACTGATCTCGAGCCGGCACTCCTGGGACGCGTGGAGCAGCTCATCGACTTCGTTACCGCCTGACGAACCGCGGAGATGGACCGAACGCGCTGAGACTAGCCCAGCAAAGAGTTCAGTCGGGCAGAAGTTCACGTACGACGACGTCGGCAAGCAAGCGACCGGTCAACGTCAGCGTGAGCGGATCGGTGTCGGTGACCAAACCGCGCTGCACGAGCGCCGCAATTTCAGCGCGGCCAGCATCATCGAGCACGTCGCGGCCCAGCCCCGCACGGAGTCTGGACTCCAGCAGGACGCGTTCGGTCCTGACCGTGGACGCATCGAGTAGTTCGCTGTCATGCATCGGTGAAAGCCCGGCGCCGAGCCGGTCGGCATAGGCACGCGGATGTTTGACGTTCCACCAGCGGAACCCGTCGAGGTGCGAATGGGCGCCGGGACCAAATCCCCACCAGTTGGCGCTCTGCCAATACAGTTCGTTGTGCCGACATTGCGCGGCCCCGTCTCGGGCCCAGTTGGAAAGCTCGTACCAGTCAAAGCCAGCCGCGCAGAGCAGCTCATCGGCCAAGACATATTTGTCGGCCATTTCATCGTCGTCGGGCATGGCAACCTCGCCGCACCGGACCTGTCTGGCAAGCGCCGTGCCCTGCTCAACGATCAACGCGTAGGCGCTCACGTGGTTGGGCCCCAGCGCAATGGCATGTTCGAGCGAACGGCGCCAGTCAGCCAGCGACTCACCCGGTGTGCCGTAGATCAGGTCGACACTGAGTTGTTCGAAACCCGCCGCGCGCGCAAGACCAACGACATGTGGCACCCGGTCGGGATCATGAGTGCGATCCAGCGTGGCCAGCACGTGCGGCACCGCCGACTGCACACCGAAGGAGATGCGATTGAATCCACCGGCGCGCAACGTCGCCAACGATGTGGCGGTGACACTGTCGGGATTGGCCTCGGTCGTGACCTCCGCGGTGGAAGCGAAACCGAATGCATCTCTCAACGCAGCGACGATCCGTACGAGGTCATCGGCTGGCAGCTGGGTGGGCGTACCGCCGCCGAAAAATACCGTTTCGACCGGCGGCGTCGCCGGCATCGCCTCGCGCGCCAATGCGATCTCGGCAAGCACCGTGTCTGCATAGGAATCCCGAGTGACGCCCGACCCGAGCTCCTCGGCAGTGTAGGTGTTGAAGTCACAATAGCCGCAACGCACCGAACAGAACGGGACGTGGACGTAGATACCGAAAGGTCGCTCGCCGACAGTGACGAGCGACCTTTCGGGCAGTTCGAAGCCGGTCAACTCAGGCGTAGAAGCCGTCAAGGATCTCCCTGTTGTTGTCTTCGACGACGCGTCGTTTGACCTTCATACTGGGGGTCAATTCACCCGATTCGATCGTCAGGTCGTGGTCGAGGATCTTGAACCTCTTGATCGTTTCCCAACGGTTGAGCTTGGCGTTCAACTCATCGACATCGGCCTGGATGACCTTCTCCATCTCAGCTGAGTTGACGACCTCGGTGTAGGACTTGCCCACCATGCCGTGACCGGCCGCCCAATCTTCGACGGCTTCGGGATCGAGGGTGATGAGTGCCGAACAGAAGTTGCGGTCATTGCCATGGACGAGCATCTGGCTGGCCAGCGAACATACTCCTTTGAACACGCCCTCGACGTGCGACGGCGCGACATACTTGCCGCCCGAAGTCTTGAAGAGATCCTTCTTGCGGTCAGTGATGCGCAAGAAGCCGTCCTCGTCGATTTCGCCGATGTCACCGGTGGCAAGCCAGCCGTCGTCGCTCTTGGTCGACGCACTTTCGCCCTCCATGTTGTGATAACCCTGCATGACGTGCGGGCCTCTGATGAGCACCTCGCCATCGGCGGCGATCTTCGCCTCGCTGGTCGGGAAGGCCACGCCGACAGTGCCGAGCTTGAAGTTGTCCGGATGGTTGACGAAGGCACCGGCCGACGTCTCAGTGAGTCCATACCCTTCGAGTATCAGCACACCGGCAGCATGGAACCATTCGGCGATGTCCTGTGACAGGGCCGCGGCACCGGAGATGAAGAAGCGAACCCGGCCCCCGAAACGGTCGCGCACCTTCGAAAACACCAACTTGTCGGCGAGTTTGAACTTCATCTCCAGCGCTTTGGGCACCGGCTTGCCGGCCCGTACGAGACGCGAACGCTCCAGCCCGACCTTTTCGGCCCACCGGAAGAGTTTGAGCTTGACGCCGCCCTCAGCCTCCATCATGCCGACGATGCGGCCATAGGCCTTCTCGAAGATACGCGGAGCAGCACCCATGAAGGTCGGCTTCACGATCGCCAGGTTCTCGACGATTTTGGGCACGCGGCCGTCAACGGCGGTGGGGAAACCGATTTGCAACTGGGTGCTGAGGAGCACTTTGCCGAACGAGTGAGCCATCGGCAACCAAAGAAATTGCAAGTCATCGGGAGTCAGGAAGCCACCGGCGTCGATTGAGGCGCCCTCATAGGTCCAACTGTCATGAAGCAGGCGCACACCTTTGGGGCGACCCGTGGTGCCCGAGGTGTAAATCAGGGTTGCCAGATCCTGAGGTGTGGTGGCCGCGACCCGGTCTTCGACGACGGTTGGGTGTTCGGCCAAATATTCCTGGCCGAGCTTTTCGAGCTCGTCAAAACTCATGACCCAGTCACCGTCAGTCGTGCCGTCGAACACGACAACCTTGATGACGGACGGGAGTTCGGAGTGCTTTTCGCGGAGCTTTGCGACCTGCTCGTCATCTTCAGCGAAGACGATGCGGCTGTCGGAGTCAGACAGGATGTAGGCAACGTCGGCCGGCATGGTCGTGGGATAGACCGTCGTGGTGGCCGCACCTGCGGCGACGATGGCCAGATCGGCCAGGATCCATTCGATGCGGGTGCCCGAAGCGATGGCTACGCGTTCTTCGGACCCGATGCCCAGGGCGACCAGGCCGGCAGCCACATTCGTGACCCGTTCGCCGGTCTGCGCCCAAGTCAGCGATTGCCATTCTTCGTTTTCATCCGGGTAGCGGTAGGCCTCCCGGTTGGGTCCACTTTCGACGCGGGCATAGAACATTTCGGCCATGTTGCGCGCCCGGCCTTCAACAACAGCGAGTTGGTCGGCTGTCGGTGCATTGATCATGATTCCCTCGTTGGTTCGTGGTCAGGAGTGTTGTAGGTCACGGTAGCCCACCAGCCCGGTGCCTCGAGGCGAAGTTCGCATAAAAGGGTTGCGCCTACTACTTCTTGCCCGCGTTGTCGCCGGTCTCACCGGTGGACAGCGCGGCAATGAAGGCTTCCTGCGGCACCTCGACGCTGCCGACCATCTTCATCCGCTTCTTGCCCTCTTTTTGTCTTTCGAGCAGCTTGCGTTTACGGGAGATGTCGCCGCCATAACATTTGGCGAGTACGTCCTTGCGGATCGCCCGAATCGTTTCGCGCGCAATAACCCGTGCACCGATGGCCGCCTGGATCGGCACCTCGAACTGTTGGCGCGGGATGAGTTCCTTCAACTTGCCGGCAAGGGCAACGCCATAACCATAGGCCGAATCGCGGTGCACGATTGTGCTGAAGGCATCAACGATCTCACCCTGCAGCATGATGTCGACCTTGACGAGATCGGCTGCTTGTTCGCCGGTCGGCTCATAATCAAGAGACGCATACCCTTTCGTGCGACTCTTCAACGCATCAAAGAAGTCGAACATGATTTCACCCATCGGCAGGGTGTAACGAATTTCGACCCGGTCCTCAGACAAATAATCCATACCCTGCAATGATCCACGTCGCGATTGACACAGTTCCATGATCGGGCCGATGTAGTCCGACGGGCTCAACACGGTGGCTCGTACGACCGGCTCGAAGACGGCGGCAATTTTGCCGCCAGGGTATTCGCTCGGGTTCGTCACGGTGTGTTCGCTGCCGTCTTCCATCTCGACGCGGTAGACAACGTTGGGGGCCGTCGAAATCAGGTCGAGGTTGAACTCGCGCTCCAGGCGTTCGCGCACGATTTCGAGGTGCAGAAGTCCAAGGAACCCGATGCGGAACCCGAAACCCAGGGCGCCGGAGGACTCGGGTTCATACTGGAGCGCGGCATCGTTGAGCTGCAATTTTTCGAGTGCGTCACGCAGCGTCGAAAAGTCGTCACCGTCCATCGGGTAGAGCCCTGCGAAGACCATCGGATTGGGATGTCGATATCCGCCGAGCGGCTCGGTCGCACCGCGCACGTTGGAGGTGACGGTGTCTCCCACCCGCGATTGGCGAACCTCCTTGACACCGGTGATGAGGTAGCCGACCTCGCCGACCCCCAAATGTGCGGTCTTGAGCGGGTCGGGTGAGATGACGCCGACCTCAAGCATTTCGTGGGCCGCGCCGGTGGACATCATCTTAATTTTTTCGCGGTGCGACAACTTGCCGTCAAAGACACGTACGTAGGTCACGACGCCGCGATAGGTGTCATAGACGGAGTCGAAGATCAGTGCGCGCGGCGGTGCATCGGGGTCCCCTTTGGGGGGCGGGACCTCCTCGACGATCTTGTTGAGCAACGCTTCGACGCCTTCACCGGTCTTAGCCGAAACCCGCAACACGTCATCGGGTTCGCCGCCGATGATATGGGCGATTTCGGCCGCATACTTCTCGGGTTGCGCGCCGGGCAGGTCGATCTTGTTGAGCACCGGGATGATGTCGAGCCCGGCATCAAGGGCCAGATAGAGATTGGCGAGTGTTTGAGCTTCGATGCCCTGCGCGGCATCGACCAACAGTATGGCGCCCTCGCATGCCTCCAGGCTGCGGCTCACCTCGTACGTGAAATCGACGTGTCCGGGGGTGTCGATCATGTTGAGGACGTACGTTTGTCCCGCATCGCTGCCTTGCGATTTGGTGAAGGGCATCCGTACGGCCTGGCTTTTGATCGTGATGCCGCGCTCGCGCTCGATGTCCATCCGGTCGAGGTATTGCGCTCGCATGGCCCGGCCGTCGACGACTCCGGTGTGTTGGAGCATACGGTCAGCCAGCGTGGACTTGCCGTGGTCGATGTGTGCAATGATGCAAAAGTTGCGGATAATCGCGGGGTCGGTTGCTCCGGGTTGGGGCGCAGCAGTGTGGCTCAAAGTCATGGTGAATTCATTGTCCCATGACCTGATCGGGCTCCGAACTGATCGGGTCGGGCTTCAGCGTGCACGGTCCGAAGCGGCGCAGATTTGAGTGCATGGACGGTTGACTGATAAAGTGGCCGCTCGCGTACTTTGGTGCGCATCTTCATCCACATACCTCGAAAGAACAGGCTTGCCACGTGGCAAATATCAAGTCGCAAATCAAGCGCAACCGGCAGAACGAACTCGCCCGCGAGCGCAACAAGTCAGTGCGTTCGGCGCTCAAGACCTCGGTACGTCGTTTCAACGCCGCGCTTGAGGCCGGCAACACCGACGAAGCCAGAACGCTTGCCGTTGTCGCCACGCAAAAACTCGACAAGGCCGCCGGCAAGAAGGTTATTCACAAAAACCAGGCCGCCAACCGCAAGTCGGCCATTGCCCGCAAGGCTGCCACACTCTAAGCAGGCTCAGCCGAAGTGAAAAAGACGCCTTCGGGCGTCTTTTTTGTTGTCCTTGATCAGGTGGCGCCAGGTCGTTGCCTCAACGGTGGCGGCGGCTGGCAATCACTTCGAGCACCATCTGCTCAAGCGAATACGAAGCGTCTGCCGCAGCGCCCTTGACAGCAAGATCTGTCTTCGCCACGGCACTCAATGCACGCGCCAGACCATGCTCATCCCAGCCACGCAACTGATGCCGCAGCGACTTGATTCGAAACGGTGGTGCACCGATGTGCGCGGCAAGGTCACCGTCGCGCAATCCCGGCGGCGACGTCGCGAGCTTGGCCAGCGATCGAAGACCCGAAGCAAAGGCGCTGGTGATCAACACCGAAGCAACTCGGTTGGCTTCAGCCCACCGCAACTGTTCGAGTGCCGAGGCGGTGCGCCCCTCGACTGCTGCATCGGCGATGTCGAACCCTTTGACTTCGGCGCGGCCCCCGAAATATTGGCGAACCACGTCACTGGTGAGGGGTGCGCCTCGCTCGACGCTGTTGAGGAGTTGGCTGCATGCGCCGGCGAGTGCGCGCAAATCAAGGCCAACAGCGGTGACCAATTGGGTTGCCGCTGCCTCGTCGATGGTGCCGCCGAGCGTCCGCACTTCGTTGCGGACCCACGCGACGTGTTCGCGCTCATATTTGAGCACCGGGCATTTGACCTCACTGACTGCCGCGCATTTGCGAAGTTTGTCCAGCAACGCCTTGCCCTTGTTGCCGCCGGAGTGAAGCAGGATTGCGGCCACATCCGACGACGGCTCGGCGGCGTGTGCAAGCAACTCGTCTTGCGGGCCGTCACCTAGGTCCTGAAGATCTCTGATGACGACGGCACTTTGGGGGCAAAACAGTGATGGGCTCATTAAGGTTGCGAGCTCTCCAGGTGCCACCGAAGACCCGATGACCTCGGCGACGTCAACATCGGGCGCTGACTTCTTCACCACCGAGACCGCTTGGCGCAAAGCTCGGTCGGCCAGGAACTCCGCCGGACCGGTGATGAGCAGGACCTTGCCGAAAACTGTTGCCACGCACGCGAGCATACGGGGCTCCACCCACAGACGGCCGCTCCAGCGCAACGTCATACGAATCGGAGAGCGGTTGCCCGCTGGGTTCAACGCGTTTCAGCCCACAGCTCGCCGCCGCGCGAAACGATCGCGATGTCGCCGCGCAGGTCGGTGCGAAGGGGTGTGATGCCCGACTTTCGCAGCAGCTGGAGGGCTGCCGGAGCCGGATGGCCGTAATCGTTGTCGCGCCCGGCGCTGATCGTCGCAAATCGCGCGCCCAGACCCGCAATCAGTTCGCCATCTTGGTGACGGCTCCCATGATGCGGCGTCTTTAATACATCGGCACGCACCGTCGACAGTTGCGACAGCAATGCACTTTGCGCTTCGGGTTCGATATCTCCGCTTAACAAGATGCGCATACCGCGGATCGTAGCCATCATCACCAGGCTCGAATTGTTGAGCGCGGAGCCGTCAGTTCCTGCCACGACATACCCTGGTTCGGGTGCAAGGACCATCAACGACACCGCTCCGACAACGAAACTGTCTCCGGCGGCGAGGTGGCCATAAGGCAGCCCCGAGAGGGCGGGGCCGCCTGACGGGCCGACCGCTATCGCTGAAACCCGACGCCCCTCGACGACTCCGGGCCAACCGTCGATGTGGTCAGCATGGCGATGGGTGAAAACGAGCAGCGGGACCTTCGACACACCGAGCCGGTTCAAGCATCGATCGACCAGGCGCTCATCGGGTCCGGCATCGACGACAACGGCGCTGTTGCCTCCGGCGTTCAAGATGGTCGCGTCGCCCTGCCCCACATCACAGGCGACCATGATCCAATCGGCCGGCGGCCAGCCGCGATCAGGTGGACGCGCAAAGCCGACCGCCAACGCCATGGCAAGACCGGCCAGCATCCATGGCCGCGCGAACACCTGACTGACCGCCCCGATCAACAACAGGCACAACAAAACCAGCAGCCACAGCGAATAGCCCCATACGATTGAGGCACCGGGCATGGATGCGGTGAACCCGCCGACCGCCAGGATCCAGCGGCCGAAAATCCCGGCGGCAAAGCCGATCAAGTGTGACAACGACGCACTAATCAAGGCCACCAGTCCACCGACGAGCCCAAGAATCGTCGCCGGAGCGACCGCGGGACCGGCGAGCAGGTTCGCAACGACAGCGATAAGTGAGACCTCGCCGGAGATTGCCGCCACGACCGGGGTGCAGGCAAGTTGAGCCGCCGTTGGTACCGCGATGGCGATCGCACACCAGCGCGGCAGCCATCGGCTCAACACCAGGGTCCATCGTGGAGCAAGCAGGAGAATGCCGGCGGTGGCGCACACCGAGAGCACAAAACCCACCGATCGAGCGAGCCATGGATCGATCAGAAGGAGCCCGATCACCGCGCACGACAATGCTCGAATGCCTCCGCTCTTGCCATATCCGAGGGCCGCCAGCGCGACCACGCCCATACCGGCGGCTCGCAAAACACTCGGGTCCGGGCGCGCCAATAAGATGAATCCGACAACCGACAGCAAGCCCAGCACCCACTGACCGCGACCCCTGATGCGCAGCGCACGACCCACGAGCAAGACGCTGACCAGCACGATCGTGAGGTTGGTGCCCGAAACGGCAAGCAGATGGGTCAGGCCGCTGCGGCGAAAATCGTCCCTCGTTCGTTCGCTGAGCTTTTGGTCGTCACCTTGGACGAGCGCCGGTAGGAGAGCAGCCGGGCCTGCGCCTGACTCTGAGACCGATTCAACCACCGCGGCACGCAATCGTGACGAACCGTCCCACCACCACGCGGCCGATGCGCGATGGTCGAGTCGCGATGCCGACATGGTGGCAGCCGTTTCGGGCCGGTCCGAAGGCGAGAGCCGGCCCACCGCCGTCACATGCTCGCCTACTTGAAAGCGTGCCGGACCGTGGGCGAAAACAGCGATTGGCGACCTTAGCGTGTACACCCGGCCATGGGCCTCAACCTGCCGGACTGAGGCTTCAAAGACGTAAAGGCGTGCCGAGATCGCGTGTGGATCTTTGGTTACCACCGCAAAAACGGTCACAACGGCATGGCCTTTCGCCAATCCGGCGACCGGCCCTGAACTGACTACCAGGGCACGCGCTCCACCCAGCAGCGCCAAAACTGCGGCGACCAAAAAGGTCAGCAACAACAACCTGGCCTGCTGCCGACGCAATGCCAGTAAGGCCGTTGCGGCGACGGCGAAGACGGTGATCGCTACCGCTGCCGCGAACCCCGCGTTCAGGACGTATGCGGTGACCAGCCATCCGCTCACCGCCGGTGCGGTCAACCGGAGGTCATGCATCAGATCATGACGAATGGTTTGAGATCGGCCATTGTTGCCGGTCCGATGCCCTTGACCTCCATCAGTTCTTCGATTCGGCTGAATCTGCCATGCTCATCGCGCCACGAAATAATGGCGTTAGCCGTGACGGGTCCCACGCCCGGAAGCGCGTCGAGCTGCTCGATGGTCGCCGCATTGAGATTGACCTTGGCGCCGTTGCCGCCCGGGGCTGGCTTCCCTGGAGTGGTCGATCCGACTGTGCCCTGAACCGGTTTAATGCCTACGAGGATTTGCTCGCCGTCGCTCAGCACACGAGCCATGTTCAACGCCGTCGTGTCAGGTTTGCCTTTGATGCCGCCGGCGGCCTTAAGCGCGTCGATGACACGTGAACCGGGCGCAAGTTCGACGATGCCCGGCGTCTTGACCTTGCCTACGACGTCGACCACCACGATCGCGGGCGTTTTCGGCGCCGCAGTCGACGCCGAGGCAATCAAGGCAGGTTTTGGCGCGGCTTCGATCCGCTCAGGTTTGCCGGACAACAACCACCACATGGTCAGCACAAGGGCCGCAACGAGCACCGCCCCAACAACCAGTATGTGTCGATTGGTCAACGCCTTGGTCTGGACCGATGCCGATCCGGGCTCCGAGGCCTCGCTGTCGCTATCTGCCTGGGTGGATGCCCACACCGTTGAACTCGAGTCAGCCGCGCCCGACAGCGCGGCAAGTCGCCGCCGGGCAACTTCCGCACGGGTTTCTTCGAGATGCTTCACCCTCGCAAAACTAGGCGCCAGCTGGGCAGTCGTCACCCCCAATAGATGCCGGTTGTGGAAAACCTCAGCACGGCATCGGCCGGTGGACAATCAGTCGAGGTAAGGCGAGTCCGCGTGAGGGGAAACGGTGACAGCCACCATGCCCGGGCCGACGTGTGCACCGATCGAAGCCCCGACTTCGGCCATGGGGATGCTCTCCCTGTCGAGGGCCGCCTCGAGCCGCCCGGCTACAGCGCTTGCGACATCGGCGCTGGCCAAGTGTTGAACGGCGATGTCGCAGGTTACCCCTTCGAGAGCCAAGACGCGTTCGACGATGAGCGCCTCCAGTCTGGCCAATGCCTTGGCAGTCGTACGAACCTTTTCGAAGGGGGTTATGGCGCCGTCGGTCACGGTTAACAACGGTTTGACTGCAAGAGCCGAACCAATCAGTGCGGCACCTGCACCCATCCGACCACCGCGGCGCAGATATTCGAGGGTGTCGACATAAAACAGCGACGTCGATGCTGTTCCGCACGCTGATGCGGCATCGGCGGCCTCCTGCGCGGTGCCGCCGGCTTTTGCCACCGATACGGCCTGCAATGCGGCGAATCCCGTCGCGATGCCGACCTGCTCGCTGTCGACGCAGATCACCGGCACCGGGGCGTCCTTTGCTGCCAGCTGCGCTGAATCGAAGGTGCCTGAGACCTTCGCGCTCAGGTGCACCGAAACTATGTGGGTCGCACCATTGGCCGCGGCCGCTTCGTAGGCGCGGCCAAACGCTTCAGGCGTGGGCCGTGACGTGCTGACGGGAACAAAGTTGGTAAGCGCCTCGGCGAGCATGTCTGCAGTGACGTCGACACCCTCGGTATAGGTTTGCGCACCGAGAATGACTTGTAACGGCACCACCGTGATGCCGGCACCGGCTGCAGTGGACTGCGCCAACGATGCCGTCGAATCGGTGATGATGGCAACAGTCATACCCCGAGGCTATCGTGCTGCGCTGCTCATACGGCTGTCTCACACGACGATGTTGACGAGTTTGGGCGCCCGAACGATGATCTTGCGGATCGGACGTCCATCGACGAACCGCTGCACATTGTCATCGGCCAGCGCCAGCGCCTCGAGCGCATCGTCGTCACTGTCGGGCGCGACGTCAAGTTTGGCGCGCACCTTGCCCTGCACCTGAACGACACACACCACTGATTCCTCCACCAGCAGCGACTCATCGACCGTCGGCCACGATTGTTGCGAGACGCTCGGCCCATGTCCGAGCTGGGCCCACATGTCTTCAGCAACGTATGGGGCCGTGAGGCTCAGCAGGATCGCCGTCGTCTCGGCCGCTTCGCGCACTGCCGGATCGCCGGCGCCGGGACCTCCGTCAATGGTTTTACGTGTCGCGTTGACCAATTCCATGATGCGGGCCACGACGACATTGAAGCGCTGGGAGTCCAGGAGTCCGGCACAGTCGCCTATGGTGCGGTGCGTGACGCGCCGCAATGCGACATCGCCGGTCGACGGGTCGACGCCAACGTCTGAACAGACCTCGTGTGCCACTCGCCATGCCCGTTGCAGGAATCGTAGGGATCCGGCCGGGGAGACGTCAGCCCAGTCGATGTCGTCATCGGGCGGCCCTGCGAAGACGACGGTGAGTCGAACCGCATCGACACCGAACTCGTCGATCTGCTGGCCGAGGTCGACGCCGTTGCCCAGCGACTTGCTCATTGCTTTGCCCTCGTTGATGACCTGCCCCTGATTCATCAACGCCGTGAAGGGTTCGCCAAAGTCGACCATACCCATGTCTTGCAGCACTTTGGTGAAGAAGCGGCTGTAGAGCAAATGCAAGATGGCGTGTTCGACGCCACCGACGTATTGATCGGCTGGCATCCATTTGCGGACCGTTTCGGGATCGAAGGGTCCGTCGGTGTAGTCGGGGGAGCAATAGCGCAGGTAATACCAAGACGAGTCGACAAACGTGTCCATCGTGTCGGTGTCGCGCTGAGCCTCTCCCCCACACTTGGGACAGGTTGCCCGGGTCCAGTCGGTTGCCGCGGCCAGCGGGGATGTGCCCTTGGGCGCCAGGTCGGCGCCACGAAGGTCTGGCAGCCGAACCGGCAACTGGTCATCGGGGACGGCGACCTCACCACACGTCCGGCAGTGCAGGATGGGAATCGGGGCACCCCAATAGCGCTGCCGGCTGAGCAGCCAGTCGCGCAACCGGTAGGTAACCGCACCTTCACCGCCGCCGTTACTCGTGAGCCGGTCGACGATGGTCGCTATGCCCTCGGTCTTGGTCGTGATGCCGTCAAGCAACGGCGAGTTGACGTAGACGCCATCGCCGGCGGTGGCGATACCACTGCTTTCGGGGTTGGGTTCGCCGGTCTCGATGACGGTGTGTACCGGCAGATCGAATGCTCTGGCGAAGTCGAGGTCGCGTTGATCGTGGGCCGGAACGGCCATGACAGCGCCGGTGCCGTAATCGGCAAGGACATAATCGGCAGCCCATACCGGCATTTTTTCGCCATTGACCGGGTTGATCGCATCGACACCCAGCCAAACCCCCGTCTTCGCGCGATCGGTTGACTGCCGTTCGATCTCGGTGGCACGGTTGGTTTGGGCCAGGTACTCCTCAAAGGCGGCACGCTGCTGCGGCGCACACAGCTGGGCTGCCAGTTTTGCATCGGGGGCGACGACGAAGAACGTTGCGCCATAGAGCGTGTCGGCGCGGGTCGTGAACACGCGTACAGGCTCGTCGTGGCCTTCTATTTGGAAGTCGACGTAGGCACCGACGGACCGCCCGATCCAATTGCGTTGCATAGACAGCACCCGTTCGGGCCAGTGCCCGTGCAGGTCATCCATGTCGTCGAGGAGGCGTTGCGCATAATCGGTAATCTTGAAATACCACTGTGTGAGTTCGCGTTTGGTGACCGCGGCACCGCAACGCTCGCACTGGCCCTGCACCACCTGCTCGTTGGCCAAAACAGTTTGGTCCTGCGGGCACCAGTTGACGTATGACGCCTTGCGATAGGCCAGACCCTTTTCGTAGAAACGCAGGAACAGCCACTGGGTCCACCGATAATATTGCGGATCGGAGGTGTGCAGGCGGCGGCTCCAGTCAAAGCTCAGGCCATAGCGGCGGATCGATTCGGCCTGAGTCTCGATGTTGTCGTAGGTGTAGGTTGCGGGATTCTCGTTGCGTTTGATGGCCGCGTTTTCGGCCGGCAAACCAAAAGAATCCCAGCCGATCGGGTTGAGTACGTTGTAACCGCGCAGTCGCCAATAACGGGCCAGCATGTCGTGCAACGCAAAAACTTCGCCATGGCCCATGTGCAAGTCTCCCGAGGGATAGGGAAACATCGTCAACGCATAACGTCGCTCGCGGGTCGTGTCGGTTTCGTCGGCATCGAAGGGACGCAACTCATCCCATACGGCACGCCACTTTTCT
>JBBSRT010000021.1:0-14090 GCA_038242765.1 Propionibacteriales bacterium | reverse complement strand
CACATCGACACTTCGGATCAGCCACTTCCCGGACCCACGAACCAGACGATACATCCGCCCAAGCCGGCCCGAAAGACCACACGCACAAAGGCCCTTCAAATCACCAGTTGACAACAAAGGGGAGCCGAAATGACGCGGTTCTGGCACGCGTGGTAAGCGGCTTGTTATTATGTGACCGCCGGTGACCAGATGCTCAGGACGGATCGAGATGGACCAAACTCGACACGCTTCTGGCCAGTGTCTGTGTGGTGCCATCACTTTCAGCACGCTCGGCGAACTATGCGACGTCATCAACTGCCATTGCCATAGGTGCAGACGGTTCACTGGCCACCACATGGCGGCCACAGCTACGAAGATCGCGGACCTGGTCTTGAACGACCTCAGCTCGAATCTCGCGTGGTATTTCCCGGTGCCCGACGCTGGGTATGGGTTTTGTCGAAACTGCGGATCGTCGTTGTTCTGGCGGTCGAAGAGCGAGCCGCACAGGATTTACATCTGCGCAGGTGTCTTGAACCCGCCTACAGGTCTCAAGACGACGGAAGCGTGGTGGGTCAGCGAAGCCAGCGACTATCACCTACGACCCGACGTGCCAGAAGTCGAGACCGAGTAGGCGACGTTGTCACCAGCGAGAAGCTCGAGCGTCCACCGCGGGTTGTGAGAAAGCGGTAGCGTGGATTTATGCCAGAGAAGAAGTGGTCGGAGTTAACGATTGGTCAAAAGCGAGTGCTTGTCGTCGCGGGTACCGCTGAGGCGATCCTCACCGCCGCGGCTTTGCGAGACCTTATTCGACGGCCCGCGGGTAATGTCCGAGGCCGGAAAGCAGTGTGGGTCGCTGCGTTTTTCGTTCAGCCCTTCGGCCCTTTAGCGTATTTCGCGAAGGGCAGGCGTTAAAGCCGTCACCGGCTTCGTCTTCCGTCTGCTCTTAACGGCGGCGAGTCGACGTATGGCCTGCTCCGCGAGCTCGTCGACGAGTTTGTCCAGATAACGGATCTTTTGCATTAACCGATCGTCGACGTCTTCCACCCGTACGCCGCATACAACACCGGTGATCAACGTGGCATGCGCGTTGAGTCGTGCAGCGGCGAAAAAGTCCTCGAAAGTCGTCCCCGCAGCTAGGTGTTCGCGTAGGGCTGCCTCGTCGAAGCCGGTCAGCCATTGGATGACTTGGTCCAGCTCGGCTTCCGTGCGGCCCTTTTTCTCCACCTTCGCCACATAGAGCGGATAGACCGAAGCGACGCTCGTCGTGAAGATTTTGTTCACTCTCGCAAGGCTAGTCCGTCGTTAAGATGCCGCGCAACGCATACGTGCTCGCGACGACGCAGGGCTTTCGACCTCGCCACAGGTGTCGAGGACCGGTTAGTATGCAAACTAGCGGACGATTGATGAGGTATGGCATGGAAAGACACGAGAGTCGAATAGCTGAGTTCCACCGGCTACATTCAAAGGGATGCTTCGTCATGCCGAACCCCTGGCATGTGGGAAGCGCGTTGGCGCTGCAACAGCTGGGATTCAAGGCTTTGGCCACGACAAGTTCGGGAATGGCCTGGACGCGAGGTCGCGCGGACAATCAGGTCGCCCGCGACCACGTACTCGACCATCTCCGTGTCATCGCCGGGGCCGTGACGGTGCCGGTCAACGCGGACTTCGAGGGCGGCTACGCCGTCGAACCCGCCGACGTCGCGGCAAACGTGACAATGGCTGTGGACACGGGGATCGCGGGGCTCTCGATCGAAGATTCTTCAGGCGACGAAGCCCAGCCACTGTTCGCGTTCGACCTGGCTGTGGAACGCGTCGCCGTCGCACGACAAGCGATCGACAAGAGCGGCACGGGCGTCGTCCTTACCGGACGCTCCGAGGGTTTCATACGCGGGCGACCCGACATCGATGAGACCATTCGCCGACTCCAGGCCTACGCCGAAGCTGGCGCCGATTGCCTTTACGCTCCTGGCATTGACAAGCTCGAACACGTTTCGGCGATCGTGGCCGCGGTGTCACCAAAACCAGTGAACCTGTTGATCAATTCTCCCTTCACGACCGTCGCGGAGGCAGCGCAATTGGGCGTACGACGGATCAGCGTCGGGGGCACGCTCGCGCGCGTCGCATGGGGTGGCTTCCTGGCGGCCGCCAAGGAGATCGCCGATGCGGGGACGTTCTCGCCGTTCGAAGGCTTACCCAACGTCAACGCATTGTTCGACGCACCGCAGCAGTGAAAGCTGCGCGCCGGTCCCTCTAGTCAAGTGCCCCTTTCGTAATGCATGCTGAGCAAAGACGAGAGGGAATCACATGGTGCGCTTTTCGGTGAGAATGGCGGTGGTGGCGCTTGCCATGACCACCGCGTCGCTCGGCCTAACCGGCACGGCGGCCGAGGCCGACAGCGGACATTCCGGCGGGCATCACGGCTCGTCTCACGCGACTGGCTGGTATGTGGCACTCGGTGACTCCCTGGCGGCCGGCTACCAGCCGAAGGTCGGGGACGACAAGACTGGCGGCTATGTCGGCACGGTGCTCATTGCCGAGAAGCGTATGGCGCGCAAAACTAAGCTGCGTAACCTCGCCTGCTCCGGTGAGACCAGCACGACGCTCGTCAACGGGGGCCGCTGCGGCTACGTCAAAGGCAGTCAGCTCGATCAGGCCCTCGCATTTATGCATGCCCACAAGCGCACCACGCGGCTCGTGACCATGACGATCGGCGCCAACGACGTCACCCCGTGCCTGGGCGCCGCAGACCAGAACGCGTGCGTCCAGCAAAAGTTGACGACGCTGGGGGCCAACCTCAACAAGAGCCTGTCGAAGATCCGCGCCGCAGCGCCGAACGCGAGGATCGTCGTGACGAACTACTACAACCCCTACCTGGCGCTGTACTTCAGCAATCCCGCGCTGGCCCAGCAGACGAGCAGTCTGCAGATGGCTCTCAATCAGACGATCGCCGTGGTCACCACGCCGTACGGGACGACAGTCGACGTGGCGTCGGCGTTCCAGTCCTACGACACCACGGTCGTGGCGGGCGTGCCGACCAACGTGGGCGTGATTTGCCGACTGACGTGGATGTGCTCGCTCAGCGACATCCACGCCAACGATGACGGGTACGCACTGATCGGGGCAACCGTGGCCGCCGCACTGCCGCGAATCCGGAGCCACCGCCACTGACAGTGTGGGCAGTCGAAACGAGTCACGGTCCGGTTCTACCACCGGGCGTACCGTGGACGCATGAACGCTGATGAAGGCACCGTTGTACGGCTGCGCAAGGGCGCGATGCGCTGGCTCCCGGCGACGGCGGTGGCGCTGGCAGCCGCCGTGTTTTTGGAGCCTGGCGCCGGCGATGTGGTGTCGGTGATGATGGGGACAATCCTGCTGGTGGCGGCCATCGGACTCTCGCCGCTGCTCTTCCCCCGGTCGCTCGACGACACCGCGGCACGCGCGGAAGCTAGCGCACGCGGAGTTCCGTTGATTTACTGGCGTCCGGGCTGCACCTACTGCTTCCGGATGCGCGTTGCGCTCGGATGGACCGGCCGCAAAGCGGTGTGGGTCGATGTGTCGCGCGACGATCGAGCGTCAGCGCGCGTACGCGAGGCCAACGACGGCAACCAGACCGTGCCCACGGTGTTCGTCGGTGATGACGCGCACGTCAACCCATCGCCGAGTTGGGTGCGCGGCCAACTCGCCGCCTAGCGGCTGAAAACTCCGACCCCCGGGCGGTGCTGCAATGACCCCAATCGCGCTGATTGCGGCCAGTCGACGGCACGAACCCCAAGGCGTAGGGTCGAGTTGAGAGGCCATTCGTAGCCTGCCACGACTGTACGGGGAACCATTTTGACTGACGCAATACGACTGAGTTCGGTGACGGTGAACTGCCCCGACGCTTCGGCTCTGGCCGTCTTTTACGCGGAGATCACCGGCGGCAAAGTCACCTTCACGCTACCCAGACTGGGCGACCTGGGCGATACCGAGCAGCGGGTGCTTCGCGCTGGGGCAGCCAAACTCGACTTCCAGCCCAACTCCGAACACTGCCTGGTGTTTGCCGACCCCGTGGAGGATCTGTTTTGTCTGACAACGGTCGATGAGCTCGGCTAAAGCGCAATGACTGTATGGACCGATCGGATCCTGCCCCACCTCGTCGACCGTGCATTGTCCACCGGCGATGTCATGAAGGAACGGGAACGAGTGTGCGCGGGGTTGACCGGACGGGTCCTCGAGATCGGTTTCGGATCCGGCCTCAACATCGAGAAGTATCCCAGGTCCGTCGACTCGGTGACGGCGGTCGAACCGTCCGACGTTGCATGGCGGCTGTCCGTCGATCGGCGGGCCGCATCGCGCACGCCGATCACCCGCTCGGGCCTGGACGGGCAATCACTCGATGAGTCCGACGACTCGTTCGACACGGCCCTGTCCACATTCACCCTCTGCACGATCCCCGACGTCGAACTCGCACTGCGCGAAATTTGCCGAGTGCTGCGACCCGGCGGCACGCTTGCCTTCCTCGAACATGGGCTCGCTCCCGAACCAAAGGTCGTGCGCTGGCAGCAACGGCTGGAACCAGTGCAGAAGATCACCGCCGGTGGCTGCCATCTTTCGCGGGACATACCGGCCCTGATCAGTTCGACCGAATTCGAGATCACCGCCCTCGAAAAGCGCTACCTGCCCGGCCCCAGAATCAGCCGCCCGTGGACTTACAGCTATCTGGGAAGTGCTGTTCGAGCCTGAGCCCGAGCGTTTAGGTTGAACAGATGAACGACGATCCAAACGAGGCGGACTCCTCGCGTTGCCCAGTGACCCGCGGCGAGGTTGACCTCGATCGTTACGCCGCATCCGATGGCGTATGGCGGGCGCTCAAGGTGCCGTCGCCGGCTCGCGATCCTCCGCGACGCGCAGGCTCAATAGCGACCCCTCCCTGAGCCTCATACGGTCACCTGCTCGGCGGTCGTGTCTTCTGGGGCCGATGTTGCACCCTTGGGCGCCAACAGCACCGCGATTACCGTCGTGATGGGGACGGCAAGCACGAGACCGGTCGCGCCGACGAGCGTACGTACGATCTCTTGGCCGATTTCCTCCGTCGTGGCCATCTCGGCGAGTCCGCGCTGGTAGGCGGTGATGAGCAGCAAGATAGTCATCGCCGAACCTGCATAGGCGAAGACGAGGGTGTAGACGCTGGAGGCGATGTGGTCGCGGCCGATGCGCATGGCCGAGGTGAAAATGTCCCGGGCGCGGGCAGTGGGTTGAAGCACGCGCAACTCCCATACGGCGCTGGCCTGGGTGACAGTGACATCGTTGAGAACACCGAGACCGGCAACAACCATGCTTGCCGTCACCACCCCGGTCAGACTGAGGTTGGGGGCGATGGCTGCGAGCGTACGGTCGTCTTCGGAGCCGAGCCCTGTCAGGTTGGTCCAGCCGGTGCTTGCCAAGCCGAATGCGGCGGTGAGCGCTAAGCCGAACAGGGTGCCAAATAATGCGGAGGTGGTGCGGATGGAGACGCCGTGCGCCAGATAAAGCACCACGAGCATGATCGCTGTCGACCCGACAATGGCCACTGCCAAGCCATTCTCGCCGGCCAGCAGAGCTGGCAGCATGAACTTCATCAACGCGAACATCGTGACAGCGACACCAAGCAGTGCAAACAGTCCGCGCCACCGGGCGACGACAATGACCAGGACCGCGAACGCGAGGGCAAGGGCGGTCAGGGGCACTCCGCGCTCAAATTCGAGGAACTCATAGCTGACCGGTTGCCCTTTGGGCTGGATGCGAATGACCTGAATGTCATCGCCGGTCTTGATACCGGCGGCATAGCGCGCCGAGTCCAAGTTGAAGACCGGGCTCTCGCCGCTGGCATTGGCGGTCACCTTGGCACAGTCGCCGTCGACAACGGGCAAGCCGTCAAGCGAACCAGAATCTGCATCGCAATCAAAGGGTTTGACAGCGGTCACCTTCGCGTCGATGATCGTGACCCCCTGAGCGCCGTACGGGCTCTGGTTGCGGGGGATCTTGTCCGCGTCGGGCCACAGGGCGATGATGCCAAAAATGGTTGCCGCGGCGATCGCGGCGACGATGGCGCCCAGGATGATGCGCAGACCCCATCGGGGCGCAAAATCCTGGTCAGTGGTGTACGAATGCGAATGTGTCACCATGAAAGGGTGCCAGATTCCGACGAGACAGAGTTACCCATGGTCGGCGGGGCACGCTTTGCTCCGGTAACGGCGTGAGTCAGGTGAGTAGACCTGACACATCAAAATACGCATCTAATGGTTTAGTGTTTGATGCATGAGAACGACGGTGACGCTGGACGATGAGCTGCTGGCGAGGGCCAGCGCTCTGACCGGCCGAAGTGAGCGCTCAGCATTGTTGCATGAGGGGCTACGGGCACTCATCGCGCAAGAAAGTTCACGGCGACTCGCTTTGCTCGGAGGCAGCGATCCGCAGGCAACTGCCGCGCCACGTCGCCGAGTCCCAGTCGCCCAATGATCCTGGCCGACACAACAATCTGGGTTGATCATCTCCACCGACGTGATTCGGTGCTGGCACTGCAGTTAGAAAACGTCGCGGTATGCACTCATCCCATGGTCATCGGCGAACTCGCTCTCGGTTCGATCCGGGACAGGACGACGGTCCTCGACTACCTTGACGGACTACCTAGGCTTCGTGGCCCCGACGATGCAGAACTTTTGATTTTGTCGAACACCACCACCTTTACGGTCGCGGGTTGAGCCTCATCGACGCCCATCTTCTGGCCAGCGTCGCGCTTGCACCGGGCAGCAAACTGTGGACGCGGGACAAAACCCTTGATGCTGCCGCCCGGGAGTTGCAGATCGCGTTTGTGTCACCATGAAAGGGTGCCAGATTCCGACGAAGCAGAGTTACCCATGGTCGGCGGGGCGGTCGGTGGCGCCACAAAAGTAGGTCGCACCGTGCGGCGCCCAACTGGTCCGTGGACACCGGCGGTCCATGAGTTGCTGGACTATGTGCACGACTCCGGTTTGCGCGGGATTCCCGCTGTCCTCGGCTTGGATGAGAAGGGCCGTGAATCCCTTTCGTATGTGGAAGGGCGCGGCGTACAGGTCGACAAGGAAGTCGTGCTCGACAACGTGCTGGAAGAAGGCGTCGCGTGGCTGCGCGAATATCACGACATCGTCGACGATTTTCGCCCCGAAGGTCCGCGCGTATGGCGTGGTGGGGAAGCCACGTTGGAGCCGGGGCAGATCATTTGCCACAACGACCCGGGTGCCTACAACTGGATCATCCAAAGCGGCCGCTTCGCGGGGATGATCGACTGGGACCTCGCCGGACCCGGCAACCCGATCGACGATGTCGCGTTCATGCTGTGGACCGCGCTGCCGCTTTATCGGGAGATACCCCTCGACGACCTGGTGCGCCGACTCGACCTCGCCGTCGACGCCTACGGCGAATGGGGACCGATGACGTTGCTGTCGGCGGTCGAGCGCCGGATGACGATGGCATCGCAGCGCATCGAAGACGGTCAGGCGCGAGGTGATCAAGGCATGCTCAATCTCGCCAGGGTGGGGGAGCCGCAACGCACCCGGGACCGCGTTGAGACGTTCAAGGCCCGCGTACCGGCCATCGAAGCCGCCCTGGGCTGAACCCTTCCCCTTCCAACCCCGTGGGCCTTACGTTTCGGCCCCAAAATAGGTGTTTCTAGGGCCGTAACGTCAGGCTCAGCGGGTTTGCGGGGGCGGCAGGTTCGCCAAGAGGTAGGCCACCTTGAGGAGTTCGAGGTTTTCGGCGACTTCTTCATTCGATGCCATGTGCGTGACGCCGCTGAGGGGCAATACCGTATGAGCCTTGCCCGCTGCCAACAGCGCTGAGGACAGCCGCAGGGTGTGTGCAGCAACCACGTTGTCGTCGGCGAGGCCGTGAATGAGCATCAGTGGACGTTCGAGTTTGGCGGCACGCGGCAACAGCGAGTTGCGGTCATACACGTCAGGTTGCGCCTGCGGATCGCCCAAATAGCGTTCGGTGTAACACGTGTCGTAGAGCCACCACTCGGTCACCGGAGCGCCAGCGACCGCCGCATGGAACACGTCGGGTCGCTCGAGGACAGCCAGCGCTGACAGGTATCCGCCATAGGACCAACCGGTCATCGCGACGCGGGCGGTATCGACGTCGTCAGGAAAAGCTGCGGCAACCGCATCGAGGGCGACAACCTGGTCCTCAAGGGTGACGGAGGCGAACTCGTCGCGGACGGTGCGTTCCCAACCCGGCCCGCGTCCCGGTGTGCCGCGGCCGTCTGCGACAACGACGCAAAAGCCCTGGTCAGCCAGCCATTGGGATTCCAGAAACAGCCGGCCCGAGGCGAGCACACGCTGGGCGTGCGGACCGCCATAGGGGTCCATCAACACCGGCAACGGTCCCGACTCGCGGCCACGGTCCCGCGGGAACAGCACCGCGATGCGCAGTGCGTCTTCACCGCCGACGAGCATGGTTACCTCAGGCACGAAGCCTGGGTCTTCGCTCAGCACCTTGAGTTCGCCGACGGTGCGGCCGTCGCGGATGACGGCGATCTCGGGGCACGTCGCATCGATAGCCGAACGGCTGATGATGGTGGTGCCGCCTGTTGCCATCGCGCTGTGCACGAACGGGCCAGAGGTCAACTCCTCCACCGTATGGCCGTCCGCGCCGTTTAAGCCGAATCGTAGGAGCTGGATCTGCGATGGTTCTTTCGAGGCGGTGACGATGACCCCCTGGTCGTCGACGGCGACGATGCCACGGACATTCCACGACAGGTCGCCGCACGGCTGCCCGTCGATGACGACCTGTCGCGCGCCGTCAACATCCTCGACGGTGATCAGTTGGCCCGTCGGGGCAAAGCGAGCAGGCGACGTGACCTCGATCCAGTCGTCATCTGTGAGGTCGCGCAACACCGTGGTACGGCCACTCGCAACCTCCACGCCCAACACCTGGGACTGGCGTTGAGCACGGCTCAGGACCTGTATGACGGGGGCGCCGTGGCTATTCCACGAAACATCCATGAGGTATTCGAAGCGTTCGTGGTCCCACACCACCTCGGTGCGCTCCGCCTCGGTGCGCACTGCCTCTGTGGATTTGGCGCCAAGAGTGAGGTGCCACAACGTCACCTCGGCGTTGTTTGTGCCGGCCGCCGGATAGCGCTGCGTGACAGGCTCACGGTCCGGATTCGCGGGGTCGGCGATATGCCACGTCTGCATCGGCGCCTCGTCGAAACGTTCAACGAGCAGCGAGGCTCCATCGGGGGACCACCAAAATCCGCGATAGCGGTACATCTCCTCCGCGGCGATGAATTCGGCCTGTCCCCACGTCTGTGTGGGAGTGTCCGGGCCGACGATCTCGTGATCATTGCTGCCGTCGGCGCCAATGACCCGCAGCGACCGGCCCGCGGCATAGGCGATGAGTCGACCGCTCGGATTTGGCCTGGGATCTATGACTGCGCCCGATGCTGGCTCGGTCAGCGCAGTCACCGACCGGCTATGAAGGTCGACGGTCCACAGTCGGCCCGAAAGCGCGAAGGCGGCGATGTGTGCCTCACGATCGAGGGCATAGCTGACAATGCCGGCGGCTGATTCGCGGCTGCGTTCACGTCGTGATCGTTCCTGCGCTGAGAGTTGCTCACCGTCGTCGCCCAGCAGATCAGTCGGATCCACCAGCAACGTTTCCTGTGCGCTGTCGACGTCGAATTCCCACAGGCAGCCGGTGCGGGTGACTCCGTCGGGGGTACGAATGAAGTAGACCTTCTTGCCGTCGGCGCTGACCGTAATGTTGCGGGGGATACCGAGGGTGAAGCGCAGCGTGCGGGCGGCCATACGCGGATAAGACACAGTCATATGTTGATCCAATCATCTCGAATGGAAGATTGGTGGCCTGGATAGCAAGATGGTGGCCATGGACGCGATGGAAGCGCTGAGCGAGATAGGCTTCTGGCTGGAGCGCGAGCGCGCGGTCACCTACAAGGTCGAAGCATTCCGCACCGCCGCAAAGACAATCGCGCCGATGAGTGAGGCCGAGCTCGCCGACGCCGTCCGTACGGGGCGCCTCAAATCTATTAAGGGCATTGGCAAGCGGACGTATGAGGTGATCTCGCAGGCGTTCCGCGGTGACGTGCCCGACTATCTGAGCCAATTGCGGGAGCGCAACACCGAGCCGTTGGCAACCGTAGGAGCCGAGCTGCGGTCCTTGCTACGCGGAGACCTGCATAGCCACTCGGACTGGTCCGATGGCGGCTCGACCCCCGCGCAGATGGCGCGAGCCGCGCACTGGCGCGGGCGTGAATATCAAGCTCTCACCGATCATTCGCCGCGGTTGCGCATCGCGAACGGGCTGTCGGTTGAGCGACTCACCGAGCAGCTCGAGGTCGTGGCCGAGGTCAACAACGACTACGACGACTTCACCTTGTTGACCGGTATCGAGGTCGACATCCTCGACGACGGAGCACTCGACCAAACATCGCAGATGCTGGGCAAGCTCGATATCGTCGTGGCAAGTGTCCACTCCAAGTTGCGGATGGCCGAGCAGCCGATGACCCGCCGTATGGTCACCGCGATCGCCGATCCGCACACCAATGTTTTGGGTCACTGCACCGGACGCAAGCTCGAGGGCACTCAAGTCAAACGCCCCGAGTCCGCATTCGACGCCGAGATCGTTTTTGCCGCATGTGAACGTTTCAACGTCGCCGTCGAAATCAATTCGCGGCCCGAGCGATTCGATCCGCCCGGCCCGTTGATCGATCTCGCCGTCGACATGGGCTGCCTGTTTGCGATCGACACCGACGCCCATGCTCCCGGACAGCTCGACTTCCTCGACTTTGGCGCCGAGTTGGCGCAGACCCACGGCGTCCCACCGGAAAGGATCGTCACGACGTGGCCGCTGAAACGGCTTCTGGAGTGGTCACACGAAAAGCGCTGAGTGCGGCGTCGAAAATGCATCGTGCTGTCGGGCAGTAACCTGACTGCATGCTCGCGAATGACCGCCGACTGCTGTTGGTGCATGCCCATCCCGACGACGAATCCATCAACAATGCGGCCACCATGGCCAAATATGTTGCCGAAGGCGCCCAGGTCACCTTGGTGACCTGCACCCTGGGTGAGGAAGGCGAGATTCTCGTCCCCGATCTCGCCCACCTGGCCGCCGACCGCGACGACGCTCTTGGCTTGCACCGTGTCGGCGAGCTTGAGGCGGCGATGGAGGCGATCGGCGTGACCGACCACCGCTTTTTGGGAGGCCCGGGCCACTTCCGCGACTCGGGGATGAAGTGGGCCGAGGACGGCAGCGCCACCGTGGCCGATGCGACCCGGCCCGACACGTTCTGGCATGCCGACCTCACCGAGGCGGCAAACCTGTTGGTCGAGATCATCCGCGAGACCAGGCCGCAAGTCATGGTCACGTATGACGAATTTGGCAACTACGGCCATCCTGACCACATTCAGGCGCACCGTGTCGCCACCTATGCGGCCGCGCTGGCCGCGGTGCCTTCATACCGGCACGATCTGGGCAAGCCGTGGGATATCGCGAAGAGCTACTGGGTCGCCATGGCGGCCACGATGATGCGCGCGGGCCTGCGCTCGCTGCGGGCGGCCGGTGACCTGACAACGTTTGAGGGGATGGACCCCGACGGCCCGATGCCGCGGATGGTCAGCGAAGACGCCGATCTGAGTGCCCGCGTCGACGCAAGCGACTACGTCGAAGCCAAAATGACTGCGATGCGCGCGCACGAGACGCAAATAGCGCTCGATGGGCCCTTTTTTGCGCTGTCGAACAATGCTGGCAGTCAGGTATGGGGCATCGAGTGCTATCGCTTGGCCAAGGGCGAGCGCGGCCCTGTGGGTGCCGGCGGATTCGAAGAAGACCTGTTTGCCGGCCTATGAGACCGCTGGCCTTCGTGCTCGGCATCTACGTGTGCTTCGTGGCAACAATCACCCACCGGCACGCCACCGAGTGGATGGGCATTCGAGTCCCCTGGGGGCTGATCCTGGCTGTTGCCGGCACCTTTGCCATCGCTGTCGCGGCTGAGCGCCTGACCCGGGGCGGCACGATCTGGTTCATGCTCGGATGGGCCACTGGCCTCGTATGGCCGATGCTCGTGCCGGGCACGAGCTATTTCGTTGCCCAGGATGCGATCGGGTTGCTCTTCATGTTCGGTGCGGTGGGGTCGCTTGCGGTGGCGGCCGTTCACGCTTCTAGGCTGTCTCAATGACTTCTGCCGTCGATCAAGTGGCCTTTCGCGGCGCCCTCGGTCGATTCGCCAGCGGCGTGACGATCGTCTCCACAACCCTCGACGGCATTGACCACGCGATGACCGCAAGCGCTTTCACGTCGGTTTCGCTTGAACCACCCCTGGTGTTGATGTGCTCGCACAAGACGAGTCGGTTCCATGATGCCGTGCTCACCTCGGGTCTTTGGGGTGTGTCGATCCTGGCTGAGGAATCGAGCGAGGCATCGGCGTGGTTTGCCGATCGGGGGCGCGCACTCGAGGACCAGTTCGCGGGAATTGAGTATCATCGAGGTGGCCTCGGCGTGCCGCTGCTCGATGAATCACTCGCCTGGCTTGAGTGCCGGACAACTGCCGTCCATGATGGCGGCGATCATACGATCATTGTCGGTATGGTCTCAGACGCAGGTTTTCGTGATGACATTGACGATCCGTTGCTGTACTACCGATCGCACTACGGGACCATCATCCGCTCGGAAGAAAACGAAAAATCGTTGCGCGAGGTGAGTGAGTCGTGACGCTGGTTTCCAACTCTTCGGACGAGCCGGACAAACCCAAGAAGCTGAAGCGGCCCAAGAAGGTCAAGGCGCCGAAGAAGGTCAAGGCGCCGAAGAGATCCAAACGCGGACTCATTGCCGCGCTGGCTGTTGTTGCCGTGCTCGGTGGGCTTTATGTTGCCGGCTATTTGATGACGGGCTCGCGAATGCCGGCCGATACGACAGTCGTCGGCGTCGACGTCTCGGGCATGTCGCCGGCTTCGGCGAGGACGAAAATCGACAAACAGTTGTCGCCGCGACTTGACGACCCGATCGAGCTCAAGTCCGGAGCTCAAGACATCCTGGTCAAACCCGCCGATGCCGGATTGGCATTCGACCTCGGCGAAACAGTCGATGCCGCCGGTGGCGCCCGCAGCTGGGACCCAAAGATGATGTGGGGCCTTTTCTTTGGCAAACACCATTTCGATGCCAAGCTCAACGTCGATGAGTCCAAGCTCGAAGCCGTGGTCACCACGTTGGCCGAGTCGCTCGACAAGCCGCAGGTCGAGCCACAAATCACGTTCCCGAAGGCAAAACCAAAGGCCCGCCAACCCAAGAACGGTCGACTTGTCGCCCGTGAGGACACCGCGGCTCTCATCAAGGATTCATACCCAATCGGCTCAAAGTCGGCCGAGATTCCGACGGTGGTGACCGAACCGATTGTCGGTGCGGCCGCGTTGGAGAAGGCGATGGACGAATTTGCCAAGCCGGCTATGAGTGGCGCGGTGGTGCTCACCTCGGGTGGCAAACGGGCCGAACTACCCACCTCGGCCTTTGCAGCGGCATTGACCGTGAGCGTTGAGGGCGATCAGTTGAAGCCATCAATCGATCCCAAAAAGCTCGACACGCTGCTGAAGGATTCGACGACCGGCCTCGGCAAGGAAGCCGAGGACGCAAGTTTCGTGATCCGCGACGGCCGACCTGTCGTCGTGCCCGGTAAACCCGGGCTCGGTCTCCAGCCCAAGGAATTGGCCAAGAATCTGGTGCCGGTGTTATCGAAGACCGGCGACAAGCGGGTGCTCAAGATCAAGACCCAGATAGTCGAGCCCGATTTGACCACCAAGGAGGCCAAGGCGCTGGGTGTCAAGGAGAAGGTCAGCGAATTCAGCACCGAGTACGACCCCGCCGCATACCGAGACATCAATCAGGGTCGGGCCGCCGAACTCCTCGACGGCACTCTCCTCAAACCCGGTGAGACCTTCAGCTTCAATGACACCGTAGGCGAGCGCACCGTCGCCAACGGTTTCACTCAAGGCACGGTCATCAACGGCGGTGTCTTCCGCGAAGAGTTGGGCGGCGGCGTGTCGCAAGTGGTCACCACGACATACAACGCGGCGTTCTTCGCCGGTATGACCGATGTTGAGCAT
>JBBSRT010000020.1:0-14773 GCA_038242765.1 Propionibacteriales bacterium | reverse complement strand
GGCACCGGGCGCCCCTGCCACGACAACAGCGCCCGGTGAAGACGACCAGACTGCCGCCCGGTGCAACGCTTCACGGTCTTTGGTCGCGCCGACTATCGCGACTTCGAAGGGGCCGGCTTCGATGGCTTCGGCGGTGGCCAACGCCCAACCGGCAAAGCGCGGCGCCTGGCGTGCGATCGGGCTGATCGAAGCAAGGGCCGTATGGGCGGCCCGCGCATAGTGCTCATCACCGGTGACCGCGGCCAACGACACGAAGGCGGCAGCGACCGCGGACGTGCCCGATGGGCTCGCGTTGTCCGAAAGCTCTTTCGGCCGCGTGATCAGCTGTTCGGCATCGGCCGCGGTGTCAAAAAATCCGCCGGCCGGGTCGGTGAACTCATCGATGACCACGTCGAGAAGTGCGGTGGCACGCCGCAGCCATACTGGATCACCGGTGGCTCCCAGCACCGACAGATAGGCCTGGGCAACAAGACCGTAATCCTCAAGCACGCCAGCGTTGCGTGAAGCCGTGCCTTCGCGCGACGTGCGGATCAACGCTCCATCGAGGGTATGAAGGTCGTGCAGCAACTGCGCTGCCTGCAGTGCGGCCGTGGTGAATCGGGGCTCTTCGAGTAATACACCGGCTTCGACCAGCGCGGTGATTGCCAGCGCGTTCCAGCCGGCCACCACCTTGTCGTCGCGGGCCGGATGGGTGCGTTGTCGGCGTGCCACAAAGAGCGCGGCGCGTAGGGCAGCCCACCGCTGTGCATCGTCGGGATCGACAGCGAGCTGGAGGGTCGATGTACCTTCTTCGAAGGTGCCGGTTGCGGTGACGCCCAGCAGATCAGCAGCCCAACGGCCATCGTCGGCACCCAAGACATCGACGAGCTGGGAGGGCGTCCACGCATAGAACGCGCCCTCGACTCCATCGGTGTCGGCATCAAGGGCCGACGCGAAGCCGCCCTCGGGTGTCTGCATGTCGCGAAGCAGGAATTCGGCCGTCTGGGCTGCCACCCGCTTCGCCAACCCGGAGCCGGTCTGGCGCCACACATGCAGATAAAGGCTCAGCAGCTGCGTGTTGTCATACAGCATTTTTTCGAAGTGTGGAACGCACCAGTTGCGGTCGACGCTGTAGCGCGCAAAACCACCGCCGAGCTGGTCATAAATGCCACCCCGTGCCATCGACTCGGCGGTGTGCTCGACCATGGCGAGCGCGTCACCCGAGCCGGTGCGCGCGGCATAGCGGAGCAGGAATTCAAGCACCATCGTCGGCGGAAACTTCGGGCTACCGGCAAACCCACCGGCTTCGGCGTCATAGTGGGAGGCCAATGTGCGTACGGCATCATCGAGTGCCCCCTCATCCAACACGTGCGCGTCGAGTTCGGCCCCGTTGACCCGGCCGAGGTGTTCGACGATTTCTGCGCCGATGCGTTGCACCTCGTCACGCTTGGTGTTCCACGCATCGCTCAACGCCTTCAGCACCTGCGTGAAAGCCGGCATATTGTGGCGTGGTTCGGGCGGAAAGTAGGTGCCGGCAAAAAACGGCCGCCCAGCGGGAGTCAGTATGCAGGTCATCGGCCAGCCGCCCTGACCGGTCATCGCCTGCGTCGCAGCCATGTAGACCGCGTCGATGTCAGGGCGCTCTTCACGATCGACCTTGATACAAACGAAATGGTCATTCATGTATGCCGCGGTGTCCGCGTCCTCGAACGATTCGTGAGCCATCACGTGGCACCAGTGGCAAGCCGCATAACCCACGCTCAACAAGATCGGCACGTCGCGGCGTTCGGCTTCGGCGAGAGCTTCAGTGCCCCATTCAAACCAATCGACGGGATTATCGGCGTGCTGCAGCAGATAGGGGCTTGTCGCTGCCCCGAGCCGGTTCATCTGCCCTGGTCGCCTTCACGCGGCCTGTCGCGGCGAATTTTGGGTCCCTCATCGAAGTCGACCCGTTTGAGATGCTTGACGAAACTGCGCAGGATAAAATACAGCGCTACACCCATCGCGGCGACGATGATGAGCCCGAGCCAGCCCGCCTTAACGTCCTCGGGGTCCACGGCCAACAGGTTATCGGCCGGCAACGCCGCAAAGGCAGCGCCGAAGACGGTCTCCATGGAGTTCATACTGTCAGCGTAGTCGGCCGAAATGAGCCGGTCGAACCCGGTGAAGCCCAGCGTATTCGGTTAGCAGTCAGCGTATTCCGGCAAACAGATCGTTCTCCGGAAGGGTCGTGTCGACAAAGGACGTCACGAGCTCAAAGTCCTCGGTCGGCCAGGCGGCTTCCTGCACCTCGTGCGGCACCGCGAACCAAAAGCCTTCGGGGTCGATCTGCGTCGAGTGAGCGAGCAACGCTTCATCGCGGACATGGAAGTATTTGGCGCATTCGACCCGGGTCGTCATCCGCTTTTCATCTTCTTCGTTGACGACCCACTTGCGGACGCGCTCGGCATACGGATTGTCCAGCCCGTGCTCGCGCATAGTCTTGTCGATAGCTGTCATCCGCGCATAGCTCCACCCGTGGTGGTAGTAGAGCTTGGAGACCTGCCAGGGCTCGCCACAATCGGGGTAAGCCTCCGGATCAGCGGCAGCTGTGAATGCGTGAACGCTCACCTCATGACACTTGACGTGGTCGGGGTGCGGGTATCCCCCGTTTTCGTCATATGTGGTGAGCACTTGGGGGCGCAAAGAACGAATCAGTCGTACGAGCGGCTCGGCGGCCTCCTCAAGTGGGACGAGGGCGAAACAGCCGTCGGGCAACGGCGGTTTCGGGTTGCCTTCGGGCCAGCCCGAGTCGACCCAGCCGAGCCAGTCCTGCTTGATGCCGAGGATTTCGCGCGCACGATCCATCTCTTCGCGACGAATCTCACCGATGAGTTCGGGATTGTCGATAATGCCGGGGTGATTGAATCCAGGGTTGAGGATCGAACCGCGCTCGCCGCCGGTGCAGGTCACCACGTGCACGTCGACGCCTTCGGCAACATACTTCGCGGTCGAGGCTGCTCCTTTGCTCGACTCGTCGTCGGGGTGCGCATGCACGTGCATGAGGCGCAATTGCTCGTTCACCTGAACTCCTGAGGTCTGTATCGGACCTTTTCAATACTTGACCTTCCAATACTTCCATTGATACTGCACCGGCATGCGGTTGACCCCGTGCGTGGTTGTTCGGGTTCTCGGCCCGCTAGCGTCCACCCTGTGAGCGAAGAACTCCTGGCTGACCGCTACGGACGCACCCGGCGACGACCGTGGGTATTCCCCGCGATCGTCGTACTCCTTCTGGCGACAGCGGTCGCGTGGACGCTGTGGGTGGCACTCGACCATGCCGACAAACCGGTGACCGCGCAGGTCTATGGCTACACCGTGGTCAACGACCACCAGATCAAGGTCACCATCCAGGTAAAGAGAGAAGCCGGAACCAAAGCGGTATGTACGGTCAACGCGCAAGCACTGGACCACTCCATCGTGGGCGAACGGGACGTGGCGGTGCCGGTGACAACCGGTGCTACGACCCGTGTTCAAGCTGTCGTGGAAACCGAGCGGCGGGCTGTCGCCGCCGAGCTCAAAGGCTGTGTTCTCAAGCCATAGGTGGTAATATAGATCTTTCACCCCGGGCGAGTGCCTGGGGTGCCTTTCGTCAGGAGTAAGGAGCGGTCACGATGACTCAACCAGTCGAAACAGACACCGTCTGGGTAACCCAAGAGGCGTTCGACCGACTGCAGGCCGAGCTCGACCATCTCAAGGGCGACGTTCGTTCGGATATCACCCAGAAGATTGCGGAAGCCCGTGACGAAGGCGACCTCAAAGAAAACGGGGGCTACCACGCTGCCCGCGAGGAACAGGGCAAGACCGAAGCCCGGATCCGCCAACTCGAAGACATGATGCGCCGCGCGGAGGTCGGCCAGCAACGTGCCGATGACGGGCTTGTTGAGGCTGGCATGATCGTCACGATTCGTTTCGCCGGCGAAAAAGAGACCGAAGAGTTTCTGCTCGGTTCACGCGAGCTGCTAATGCTCGACGAAAGCGTCGATCACACCGTCTATTCGCCAGAGTCCCCCATCGGCGTCGCTATCATGGGCAAGTCCAAGGGCGACACCGCCGTATACACGGCGCCAAACGGCAAAGAACTCAAAGTCAAAATTCTCGACGCCAAACCGTTCGTCGGCTAGCCCGCGCGCCGCTCTTCGCTTTGACGCGACTAGCCTTCGTTTTCCGCGAACGTAGGCAGTACGTCGTAGCCAAGCTCGAGGAGTTTGCCGCTGATCTCTGCTCGGTGCGGCTGGCCGCGCGTGGCGATTTGCATTGCCACTTCAACTTGGTCGACGCCCAACGATTCTGATGCCCGGTCGTGTGAAACGTTGAGCACATTGACGTGCATCGCGGCCAAATCGGCCAGCAACCGCATGAGTTCCCCGGGCCGATCCGAGATGCGAACCCGGAACATCATGAATCGGCCGGCGGCGGCCAGCCCGTGCCGAATGACCTGCATGAGTATTAGCGGATCGATGTTGCCACCGGACAGGACCGACACGATGGGGCCTTCAAAGCGGCCCGGGTTTTCTAGGATTGCCGCCACGCCGGCAGCGCCTGAGGGTTCGACAAGCAGCTTGGCACGTTCAAGAAGCATGAGCAACGATGTGCTGAGCGACTCCTCTGAGACGGTCACGACATCATCAAGAAGGTCGGCGATCACGGCAAAGGGCAGGTCGCCGGGCCGGGAGATAGCGATCCCGTCGGCCATCGTGGCACCGAGGGCAACCTGGACGGGGTGGCCGGCGCTCAACGACGGCCTGTATGAGGATGCACCCTCGGCCTGCACACCGATGACGTGCACGTCGGGATGTGCCGAGCGAATCGTTGCCATGCCGGCGGCCAGGCCGCCACCGCCCACGGGGACCAAGATCGTCTTGACGTCGGGCACCTGGTCGAGGATTTCGAGACCGACGGTGCCTTGCCCGGCCATGATGTCTTCGTGATCGAAGGGATGGATGAGCACCGCTCCGGTGCGTGCAGCGAAATCCATCGCTGACTCCAGAGCCTCGGTCACGCCCGTGCCGGCGAACTCGATGTCGGCACCGTAGCCACGAGTCGCGCTGATCTTGGGCAGCGCCGCACCTTCGGGCATGAAGATGGTCGCCTTCGTGCCCAGGAGCGATGAGGCAAGAGCGACGCCTTGAGCGTGGTTGCCGGCGCTGGCCGCGACGACCCCGCGGGAGCGTTCGTCGTCGGACAGTCGCGCAATGCGGACGTAGGCGCCGCGGATTTTGAAAGACCCGGCGCGCTGCAAGTTTTCGCACTTGAGACTGACCGGAGTGTTGGCCACCTTGCCCAACCAGCGTGATTCTTCGGTCGGTGTCACCACCGCAACACCAGTCAGGAGTTTTTGGGCTTCGAGCAGGTCCGTGATGTCCACGATGTTCACCCTAGACCTCCCCGTTGAGGAGGCACTCTCCGTGCAGCGAGGCGATAATTTCGGCGGCTAGGCCGGTGGCGGATCCAACGGTAGGGGCGGCTGCGACAACTGTGCGAGATGTCTGACCACCCCGTTGATGCAGGCGGCAAGCGGCACCGCGATCAGAGCGCCGACAATGCCCCCGGCGGTGATGCCGGCAGCAATGGCCAAGATAATGGCCAACGGATGAACGGCAACAAGATGGCCCAAGACAAAAGGTTGCAGCACGTGGGCTTCGAGTTGTTGGACCACGACGACGGCCAGCAGCATGAAGAGCGCTGTCCACGGCCCCTGGGCCACCAGCGCGACGAGTACCGCGACGAGACCGGACACAAAGGCGCCGATAATGGGGACGAAGGCGCCAAAAAACACCAGCACGCCGATGGCCAAAGTCAGTGGAACTCCCAACACCCACGCGGACACTGCAATGCCAAACGCATCGACCAGCGCGACGATGACCGTGGCTCTGACGAACGCCGTGAGCGACCGCCATGCGGTCTCACCTGACGAATCGACCCGTTCGCGTGAGGCCCGTGGAAACAGCCGAACCAGCCACCCCCACATCCGCGCACCCTCATACAGGAAAAAGAAGGTCGAAAACAGGGCAATGAAGAGTCCGGCGAGGAAGTGGGCGAGCCCCGCTCCGATCGAGCCGGCCTGGGCGACAATGGCTGAATCACTTGAACCGATTGCCTCCTTGCCTCGGTCGATGAACGATTCGGCTTGGGCTCCGCTGAAACCTAGCGGACCGGTGCGGGCCCAATCTTGCACTTTGCTGATGCCATCGACGATGGCAACACGCAAATCAGTGAACTGTGTGGCCATCTGCTGTCCGATGAGCGCCAAGAGTCCCACAATGACGGCAAAGCCGCCGATGACGATGATTGCGGCCGCCAACACGCGCGGCACCCGGTGCCGATCAAGGAAGTCGACCGCGGGCATCACCAGCGCGGTGGCCAATAGGGCGATCGCCACCGGGATGGTGAGTTCGGAAAAATAGCCCAGCAGCCAGACAAAGGCGCCGCCGGCCGCACCGATGACGAGCAAACGCCACGACCACGCCGTCGCTATCTCAATGCCAACGGGAAATTTGAGCCGCTCAGCCACATTCATCACCTCCTCCGTCGTCGAGCGTATCGGCAAGTTTGCACGACAGGCTCAACGCGCATCAATTTGCCCGCGCCAATAGGCTGGAGGTAGAGGTGATCTACATGATTTTCAATCGTTCAAGAGCTGAACTCCCCGACGCACAAAGCGCCCTGCCCGGCCGCGAGACTCGACCCTACGAGGTCGGCGACCGCCACGAGGTGCTCGGTACGCGGATCGAAGGCGACCCGCCAGCCGGTATGGAGGTTGCCGTTTTTGGCCTCGGCTGCTTCTGGGGAGAAGAACGGACGTTTTGGCAGACGCCGGGTGTCTGGTCGACGTCGGTGGGCTACGCCGGCGGTGCGACACCCAACCCGACCTATGAAGAGGTATGCAGCAAACGCACCGGCCATGCGGAGGTTGTACGCGTGGTGTTCGATCCCGCCAAGGTCAGCTATCACGATTTGCTGACGGTGTTCTGGGAAAACCATGACCCCACCCAAGGTATGCGCCAAGGCAACGACCGTGGTTCCAATTATCGATCAGTGATTCTGACCACGACCGACGGGCAGCAGGCGGAGGCCGAAGCGACGCGCGAGCGCTACCAGAAGATCCTCTCGGCACAGGGCTACGGCGAGATCACCACGAGCATCGTGGCGTTGGAACACTATTACTACGCCGAAGCCGTCCACCAACAATATTTGGCGCGCAACCCCGCCGGCTATTGCCCGCTTCATGCGACCGGCGTCTCCTTGACGGCTTGAGCGCGCTCATTCGACGAGAACGTCGCGAAGTCGCCCACGGTGCGGTGCACGTGCCCGATTGGCTCGACCTCGACCAGCAAAGTCAGCTCGCGGACGCCTGTCGGATTTGGGCGGGTGCACCGGCTCCGATGCGTGCAGCCAAAACGCCTGGCGGCGGTCAGATGAGTGTGCAGACAGTCTGTCTTGGCTGGCATTGGCGCCCGTATGCCTACTCGCGCACCGCAGACGATGTGGATGGCGCTCCCGTGCCGCCGCTGCCCGATTGGCTTGTTGCTCTTGGCCAGCGTGCCGTCGCCGATGCCTATCAGATACCGCCGGCGGACTATGAGCCCGATGTCGCGCTCGTCAACTTCTATGACGCTGACGCACAGATGGGCCTCCACCAGGACAAGGATGAACGCAGTGATGCGCCGGTTGTCTCGCTGAGCATCGGAGATTCATGCCTTTTCCGGTTCGGTAACACCGAAAACCGCAACAGACCGTGGACGGACATCGAGCTTGAATCAGGCGACCTATTCGTCTTTGGTGGCGACTCACGGCTCGCGTTCCATGGGGTGCCCAAGGTCTACCCCGGTAGCGGCGATCCCGCCTGCGGATTGACTCGAGGCCGGTTAAACATCACGCTGCGGGTCTCGGGCCTCTAACTGATGGAGCACCACTCACCCAAGGCGTTCACCAACTGGCGGCGAGCTCCTTCAAACGCTCCGCATCGACTGCTTCGCCGGACTCGATCAACTCCCGTATGTGGTCGGCAACATCCCACACGTTGACATTCATACCGGCAACGAGACGGTTGCCTTCAAGCCAGAACGCGATGAATTCGCGCGCTGCTATATCGCCTGCATAGACGACCTCATATTCGCGATCACTGTCGAGATGACCGGTGAACTCCATACCGAGGTCATATTGGTCGGTGAAGAAGTAGGGCAACCGGTCATAGGAGACCTCGCGATCCAGAAGTGCGAGCGCCGCGGCTTCACCGGACTGGATGGCGTTGTCCCAATGTTCAACACGAATGTGCTGATCGAGACGCGGATAGAAGATGCTGGCAACATCGCCGGCAGCCCAAACATCGGTTAGCGAGGTCTTGAATGACTCATCGACCACGATGCCGTTATCGACCTTGAGGCCCGCTTTTGCTGCGAACTCGGCGTTGGGAATGGCGCCGACGCCTATGACGACAACGTCGGCGTTGACGGTTTGTCCGTCGCCGGTGCGGACGCCGGCCACCTTGCCGTCCTTGCTGACAATTTCCGTTGCGGATACACCCAGCTTGAGCTCAACATCGTGATCGCGGTGAAGCGTTGCGAAGACCTCACCCAGCTGGTCGCCGATGGCGCCGCGCAACGGCACCGGTTGCGGCTCAAGGACCACGACAGTGTTGCCGTAGGTGCGCGCAGCAGAAGCCACTTCGAGGCCGATCCAGCCGCCGCCGATCAACGCAACCGTATGGTCGCCGCCGCTGATCGCATCGCGCAGCCGCTTCGAATCATCGATCGAGCGCAAATAGAAGACGCCGTCGAGGTCGGCTCCGGGCAGATCAAGGACACGCGCACGTGAGCCGGTGGCGATCAGGAGCCGGTCGAAGTTGAGGGTTTCGCCGTTGTCGAGGGTGACTTTGTTTCCATCGATATCGAGTGCCGCGACGGCCGAACCCAGATGCAGCGTGATCGAATTGTCGTCATACCACTGCCTGTCTTGAACGAAGACCGAATCGAGTTCATCGTCGCCTGCCAGAAAGCCCTTGGACAGCGGCGGTCGCTCATAAGGGAGCTGATCTTCGTCGGAGATGATGTGAAGTGGACCTTCGAATCCTTCATCACGGAGCTTGGCGGCGGCTTTGGCGGCCGTAAGCCCGCCTCCAGCAATGACAATTGAATCTGATTTCGGGTCCATGCCCTCATCGTACGCCGCCCCTAAGACAGGACGGGCCGGTGTTCGGCATCGTTTCCTACTGACCGGTAGCCTTTAATCATGAGCACCCAGTCGTTGAGCAGAAACGCCACGCGCGCCGCCGCCTATGCCGGTGGTGTGAGCGCGATGTCGGCCGGGATCTATGGACTGCTGCTGGCCGAATCTCTTCTCGCGCGCAAGAAGATCGGCATGACCTGTGAACGTCCGCCAAGTGCCGATGGACTTTTCGGGGCTGACATGGCTGGCCGACCCGTCTCGATCATCATGCTGGGTGACTCAGCAGCGGTCGGCTACGGCATGTCAAGCGCCGACGACACTCCCCCGGGCATGGTCGGGTGGGGCCTCGCGCATGTGCTCGACCGTCCAGTGCAGGTCACGACCTTCGCCGAAGTCGGCGCCAGAACTGCTGACCTCACCGCGCAAATCGACAAGGGTCTTATTGGCGAACCGGACATCGCTCTCATCATTGTCGGCGCCAACGATGTCACACACCGGATATTGCCAGCCGAGTCAGCGCGACAACTCTCCCAAGCTGTACATCGATTACGCGAAGCAGGCTGCGAGGTTGTCGTTGGCACCTGCCCCGATTTGGGAACGGTGCAGCCGTTGCCACAGCCGTTGCGGTTCATCGCGCGGGTGTGGAGCCGCCGCCTTGCCCGCCGGCAGGCCCTTGCGACGCTGCATGCGGGCGGCCGCGTCGTCTCTCTCGCCGATCTGCTGGGCGAATCGTTTGCCACGAATGTGGACATCATGTTTGGCGCCGACAGGTTTCACCCGTCGCGCACTGGTTATGCCAACATGATTTCGATGGTCATACCGGCCCTCGCGGGTGCCATACGTGATGAGCAGATCGCAGCCGTGTACGGCGATCAGTTTGCAACCGGAGGCCCGGGGGCCACGGACGACGACGCGGATCGTCTGTCGATCAGCGATGCGGCACAGGAGGCCTCCCAGCACGGTGGCACAGAGATCGTCGGTCGCGGGCGGTGGGCTGTCATCAAACGTCGTCGGAAGCGCTGAAACGCAAACGATCTCTATGCGTTGAGGCGCTATAACAGCACCAACGCATAGAGATCGCGCGGTTAAACGTGCCCGACGTTAGTCGCCGCCGCGCAGAATCGCCAAGATGCGCAACAGTTCGATGTAGAGCCACACGAGAGTGACGGTCAGACCGAACGCCGCACGCCATGATTCGCGCTCGGGGAGTCCCGCGGCGATGCCCTTTTCAACATAATCGAAGTCGAGCACGAGCATGAACACCGCAAGGACGACCGCGGCGCATGACACGAGCAGGCCGAGTGTGCCAAATCCGCGCAGGCCACCCGAATCGAGGACGCCGGTCATGCTCAACACGAAGTTGACGACCATGACGCCGACGAAGCCCAAGATGGCTGCGGTCATGATCTTGCGGAACTTGTCGGTGACCTGAATGTTGAAGAACTTGTAGACGAACAGCGTGCCGCCGAAGGCGATCATCGTACCAAGCACGGCCTGGAAGATGAGGTCAACGCCGCCGAATTGGGCTGCGATCACCTTGGAGAACGCACCAACGAATACACCCTCAACGAGTGCGAACGCGATGACAAGCGGCGGGCTGACGACCTTCTTGAACGAGTTAACCAAGGAGAGGACAAGGCCGATCATGGCTCCGCCCACGGCGAACATCATCGCCTTGCCCAACGCGTTTGGATCCTCGGCGAGGTCGCCGATCATGAACCAGGCAACTGAAGCGCCCAAAATCAGGAGTCCCAGCGAGATCGCAGTTTTTTCGACGACGGAATCGATCGTCATCCGATCGCCGCGAACTGGCGTCTCCTGTCGGGTCCGTTGGCCGTCGACATCGATCTTCCAGCTGGACGGGTCGGTGGATGTCGACCCGCCACGACCATTGAAACTGTCGTTGCGGGCAAAGACGGGGTTGCTGCTTTGCATCTTTCCTCCGATATGGGGGTGGGCCCTGAGTTAGAACCGCTGCGTACACCCTATCTAACGCTATGAAGGACGGTTTTGTGCCCGCATTCGAAGTTCAGTTCGTGCCCCTCGGCGAGTCAGTTCGTGCCCCTCAGCGGCTTGGGGGTGGGCTTGGGGGTGGGCGCGGCGGCGGGGACTTTCACAAACGGAGGCTTCGCGAGTTGTGCCCGGTAAGCTGCAGGTGATGAACGAAGAGCGTTTTCAGGCCGAGGTCGTCTCCTTTTCACGCCGCGGCGGCCGACTCGACGCACGTCGCCAACGGGTCTGGGACGACATGTCCGAAGAGTTCGTCATTGAGCCGCCCCGTGCCGACAGCGACACCTCGATTGAATCGTCATACGTCTTCGCGCCGACAGCCCAATTCGGCCGCAACGCGCGGTTCGTTATCGAGATCGGCAGCGGCACCGGCGACACCATCACTCATGCGGCAGCCGAGCAACCCGGCACCGACTTTCTCGCCCTCGAGGTTTGGCGTCCAGGCGTCGCCGCGACGCTAATCAGGATTCGCCAGGCGGCTGTCGACAACATACGACTCATGCAGGCCGACGCGGCGGCCGCACTCCCCACGATGATCGCGCCGGAATCTGTTGACGAGCTGTGGCTCTTCTTCCCCGACCCTTGGCACAAGCAACGGCATCGCAAACGCCGCCTCGTCACTCCCGAATTCGCGGCCACTGCCCGCCGAGTACTCAAACCTGGCGGCGTATGGCGTATTGCCACCGACTGGGCCGACTACGCCAACCAAATCCGTACCGTCCTAGCAGAAGCCGAGAGCTTTGACGTCGACGAGGGCATCCGCTTCGAGGGTCGGCCGATCACGAAGTTTGAGCGCAAGGGTGCAGGTGTCGGACGCGAAATCCATGACTTCACCGCCAAGCGCAAACCTCACACCGGCTAGTGGAAGCGAGCGGTGCGCCATCACGGGATCGATTTGATCCGCACCACGAAAACGGCACCGACAAGTCCAATGCTGGCCGCAATCAGGTAGAGCGCTGGATATCCGCCGGCGCCGGTGACAATGGGTGCGGCAATCGCCGGCGCCATCACCTGCGGCATCGCATTGGCGATGTTGATGATCCCAAGATCCTTCGCGCGTCCGCCGGCGTGGGGCAACACCTCGGTAACGATGGCCAAATCGACCGCGAGGAACGCACCAAAGCCAATGCCAAGAATGACCGCCGCAACCAGCGCCGCTGTCCAAGTTGGCCAAAACGCCAAAATCACGGTGGCGAGCGCGATCACGATGCCCGAGATGACGACAAAGATCTTGCGTTTGCCGATGCGGTCGGACCACCCGCCGGCCAGCACCGCGGTCACCGCGACAACCACGCTGTAGACGCCGATGAGGATGAACAGTTTGGTCTCGGGATCCTTCACACCCACCTCGTCGCCCAGATAGAAGAGCAGATACAAGGTGGCAATGGCGTTGCCGAGGTTGACCAAGAACCGCGTCCCCCACGCCCACGCAAAATCAGGATAATCGCGCGGTGATATCCAAAAACTTTTCGCGAAAGCGCCGAGGGCAAACGGCTCTCGTTCTTCTAGCCGCAACGGTTTGTCCAAGCTTCGCCATACATACGGTATGACGCTCAGGACCAAAAAGATCGCGCAGGCAATGTATCCGGCGCGGAAGCCGCCAAAGGATATCGCCAGACCGACACCGACGAGGATGCCCAGCGTTTGGCCAAGGCTCACCCAGCCGCCCACTTCGGCGCGCTGACTTCGCGGCACGAGGTCGGGTAGCACCGCCGTCGATGCGGCGAGCATGGCGTTGGCCGCGGCCTGCACCAGGCACCAGCCCACAATCATCATCGCGACGGTCGTGGCGCCGGCAAGGAACAGCAACGCTGCGGCACCGGCGACAGCGCCGACCGCGATCCATGGCACGCGCCGACCGAAGCGCGACGTCGTACGGTCTGACAGCGCACCGAAGAGCGGATTCGAGATCATCGAGACGGCGGCTCCAAATCCCGTCACCCATGCCAGGATCGACTCCTTGTTCGCCTCGTCCAGAGCCGCTGACTGGGTCGCAAGAAGCACCTGAAGTGGGCCGAAGAACGCGACGTAGATGCCAAGGTTGACCAGCGTGATCGTCAGATACCAGCGGGCACGCACCCGCTTGTCGGGCTCAAGTAACGCATCACTCATCGTCGTTCAGTGCTCATTTTTGCGAAGCGATCAGGTCGCGATACCAGCTGTATGAATCCTTGGGCGTCCGCTCCTGTGTCGCGTAGTCGATGTGGATCAGGCCGAAGCGCTGACTGTAACCGGCAGCCCATTCGAAGTTGTCCATGAGCGACCAATGAAAATAGCCGCGCACGTCGACTCCAGCGTCGATTGCGTTCTTGACTGCACCAAGGTGTTCGGCCAGGTAGTCGATACGGCGCTCATCGTGCACGGCGCCGTCAGCACCGGGCTCGTCATTGATCGCGGTGCCGTTCTCGGTGATGTAGATAGGCGGCAACGCATCGCCATACCTTTCCTTCATCTGTATCAACAACTCGGTGAAGCCTGCCGGCACGGACGGCCAACCAAAATCATTGAGCGGATAACCCCCAATGTCGACGAACTCAAAGGGCAGGTCCGGTGGAAGTTCAGCTCCGTCAACGACATTGGCTGACTGGTTGCCCGTGGGCGCGCCGACCTTGATGGGGTTGTAATAGTTGATGCCATACCAGTCAATTGGCGCCGACATCGTGGCGAAGTCTTCGGTTTCGAAGCCGGGCAGCCCTTCTTCCATTCCCGGCATGGGGAACGTGCCGAGCAGGATCGGGTCGGTGAAAAACCTGTTGTGCAGGTTGTCGTACATCGTTGCCGCGGCGACGTCGGTTTCGGAGTCGCTCGCTGGCCACATCGGAGCGTGGTTGTTGGCAACGCCGATATTGGTGGCGCCGCCGGCACGCAGTGCACCGACGGCTTTGCCGTGCGCGACCAGCAGGTGGTGCCCGACCGAGAGCGCGTCGAATCCAAGGGTCTTGCCGGGGGCGTGGGCGCCGATGGCATGGCCCATCATCGTGAGGACTGTTGCCTCGTTGAGCGTGATCCAACGGTGGATGCGGTCGGAGAAATGCTTGGCCAAGATGAGCGCATAGTCGGCGAACCGGTCGATGATCTCACGGTTTTGCCAGCCACCGTTGTCTTCGAGCGCCTGAGGGGTGTCCCAATGGAAAAGAGTAGGGGTCGGCGCGATGCCTGCCTCAAGGAGCTCGTCGATGAGTCGATCATAGAAGTCGAGGCCCTGAGCGTTCATCGCACCCGAGCCGGTCGGTTGGATGCGCGACCACGCAAACGAAAAACGATAGGCATCGACTCCGAGGTCTCGCATCAGCGCGACGTCTTCGCGATAGCGGTGGTAGTGGTCGCAAGCGACATCACCGCTCTGCCCTTCGAATATTTTGCCCGGGATCGAGCAAAAAGTGTCCCAGGCGGTCGGGCTCCGTCCACCCTCGTTGACCGCCCCCTCGATCTGATAGGAGGCTGTCGACACTCCCCAGCAGAAGTCGGGCCCGAACGCGCCATACAGGCGCGCAGGGATGGCAGGCAGTTGTCGGTCACGTGCCACGTGAGTTGCTCCTATGCACTTCAGAGGGGCCGCCGGCGCGACCCGTTCCGG